>CAZBOX010000030.1:0-15023 GCA_964493595.1 uncultured Candidatus Obscuribacterales bacterium
AATGCAAAATTCCGGTTCTCATCCAATTGTTCAGCCGTCGCAGCCTGCGCCCGCCGTATCTCAGCCCCCGTCTGCCATACCAGCACCACCTGTGGTGACACCACCGTCGCCAGTTGTGCCAGCGGCAGCTGCAGCACCAGCGACAATGGCTCAGCCCCCGGCGACTCCATCGGCGCCACCGCTGGATCAAAATCTTTTGGCTCTTGCCAGAGATATCATCAACAAGGCTGCAGACAACGGTTTCTCGGATGTTCACATCGAGCCGCAAGCTACAGAGTTAGAGCTGCGTTATTGGTATGATGGCGCGCTGATTGAATCTACCAAGTTGGAAAAACATATACACGGTGAACTTCTTCGCTGCTATAAATCGATTGCTGGACTTTCAACTGAAGTGACTAACAAGCCGCAAGACAAAAGGTTGAAGTGGACAGATACCGGTGCAGAATTGGATATCCGAATTACCACCATTCCTTCTGAACATGGTGAAATGGTTGCCGTATCAATCAAATTCGACGATGAAGAATAAAGTCTAAAGTCGATAAGTGAAATGAGAGCTTATAGCAAGCTTGGCGCGATCATTTGCAATTCGCGCTTCATTTCAAGGATGTTCTGGAACCTTCGTTCAGGTTCCTTTTCCAAAGCCGTCATAACGCAGTTATTGAGAACTGCCGGAAAATCCTTTTGGGTGCACACTTGATGAAGTGGTTTAGGCCTTTCCTGAATGTGTTTCATGCCTAGCTGTTTTGCATCTGTTGCAGAGAATGGTGCGTGCCCGGTCAAGGCTTTAAAAAGTACGCAGCCAAGTGAATAGATGTCAGACCTGGCATCTACCCGTTTTCCTTGCAACAACTCTGGACTTGGGAATCCGCAACGCCGGAACAATCCGGGGGTGTCACTGGTGTTATGAACATGGTCACCAGCGCGGACGCTTTCATAGAAGTCGATCAATTTGGTTTCCAGCTGGTTCTTGTTTGGAAAGTTGACCATTATGTGGTTGGGTTTGATAGCCAGATGCACATACTCCTGTTTGTGGACGGCGTTCAGCGCGTCACAGACCTGACTGGCCACGGCAATTATCTCTGAGGTCTCAATCTGTTCACTCCGCAAAAGAGCGTCCAGCGACGAGCCTTCACAGTATTCGCCGACCTGATAAGGTGCGTTGCCCGGCAAGAGACCGACATCGTAAATACTGGCAATGCCTTTATCGTTAATCTGACTGATGATTTTAGCTTCGTAGTTGAATTTCTCGACAAAGTCGGCCAATCCTCTTAGATTTGGCAACAAAATCTTCACTACTACAGTGCGATCGAAAAGCTTTTGATGCGCCTTATAGACTGCGCTTTTACCGCCTTTTACCGGACCGGCCACCAGGTCATAACCATTGCCTACTGTTGTCCCTATTTGCGGCAAAGAGTCATCAGCGACCGTCTGGTCTACTTCAACAAGGAATGCACCATCTTTCGGACATGTCACGCCAGTGGACTGTGTCGATGCCTGGCAATTTGGACACCACTTCAATGGATTCTCTCCTCTGGGTATCTCACGCCCGCTAAGCCATATATGCAAGAGAGCAAAAACTCTCCTGGCGAATCTTTAGTAAAAGGCTCACTTTTTGTTTTTAGCCCAGAGAACGACGTTCAGTAACACTTAAAGCTCTCAGATTGAGAAAAATTTCACTGAGACAGCTCAGACAAACGGCGTTTTGCCGCAGGCAGGCGAGAATCGCTTTGAGGGGCTGCCTCGATGAATTTGGTCAGTTCAGCCTTAGCTCCAGGTTTATCACCGAGTTTTTCCAGGGCCCGACTCAATCCATAATGACCTTCGGGATCAGCGGGGTTGATGTCGGTTGCGGCTCTGTATGCGTCGGCCGCACCTTTCAGGTCGCCATCGCTCAAGAGGGTGGATCCAAGGTTGATGCGAGCAGAGCTCAATTTCGGATTGAGTGAAACTGCTTGTCTTGCATGCTCAATCGCTTGTGGCAAGGCGTTCGCACGGAACAACGCGACGCTCAGGGAATTATGCAAATCCGCATTTTCAGGATAGAGTTTTAAAGCTTCCTGCAAGTATCTTATCGAGCCGGAATTATCGCCTAACTTGGAGGAAGCTTCAGACATTGCCAGAAGAACGTCTTTATCTCTGGGATTTAGCCTGTAAGCGATATTAATTTGGTTGAGATATTCATCGGGCTTATTCAGCTTTCGTAGGGCGCGTGCATAGTTATACGCAAACAGCGAATCGTTAGGTTTTGCATCACAAGCGCGTTTGAACATATCTGCGGCTTCTTGCCAGTTGCCTTTGTATCCGAGCACCGTCCCGTAGTCGCTGAGTACATCAGCGTAACTGGGATCTATTTTCAATGCTTCTTTGTACTCAGCTATAGCCTCGTCCATCCTACTATTTACAACAAAGGTATTGGCCTTAATGTAATGGGCTTCAGCAGACAAGAATGCATTTACGCCGGTAGGAATTCCGGAGACCTGCTCTGATTGCGGAACACCAAGCACCAGGTCATTGCCGGTCCAATTCGATTTGAGCACTGGTGATTGCTTCTTACCGCCCTTACTGTAATGTGCGGTTTTGAATTCCGTCATTTCTTTTGCTTTGGTGAATGCTTCGTTGAGCGGCACAAGACCATTTTGAGCACGCAAACACTCAATTAGACTGGAGGAAAAATCGTCGCCATAAGTTTCTTCATTCGGACGGCTGGACGACAAAATGATATTGCCTTTGCCCATAACCACTTTATCGAGGTCTATATTGAAGCCGTGGAAAAGCGCTTTGGCTCCCGATTCAAGGCTGGCGGCACCGGAATATTTCGATTCGAGAACGAGAACGACTCTGTCTGTTTTTACGTTTTTCTTGAGCGTACTCATCAAATCTTGCATCGAAAAGCACGTTCCATAAACATTATTGAGTGCAGCGTCGTAAGCAGCAAGATAAGTGCCACCTTCGATCATGGGAAAAGCCTCAGTAGCCATAAAAACGACAACCAGGTCGTCCGGTCCGGCCAATTGTCCCAACCATTTTTCGCCCAGAGTGTTTAAAACGTTTGCCCGAGTAGCACTTGTATTGGTAAGCAACCGCACGTGTTCTTTATCGAATCGGCCGCCGTTGGGATCGATCAGGTATTTGTAGAAGTTATGCGCGGCTTTGTCCATGACAAGATCGTCGCCAATTAAGCGTCTCTCGGCAAAATTGGCAATGCCGACCACCACCGCCCACTTTTGTTTAACAGGCCGATTGGTAGAAGAATTGGGATTTATGTCCTGCATCTGCGTAAATTGGATCCCCTGCCCTGGACCTTCAGGAACCGGCACAGATGATGCATCCGCAGAGAATGCGGCCAGTGGAAAAGAGAAAGCCAGAGTTGACAGCGCCATAATGCATGCCATAGAAGCGCTGCGTGGTCGTCTCTTAATCGCGTTATTTTCCAGGCCGGTCATTAATTAGATCCTCATATGCGATAACAAAGGTCGTTCGTAGCAAGGGTGCGAATTATTGATGCGCAAGTGCTATGTCAACCGCCAGCATGCCGGCATCAAGACAAACGAGCCGAGTGACATTACTCTTGTTGTTGTGAGCAATTGCGGTTGATTCTGCGACATCAGCCGAAATAATATTCGGAGCTTCCGAATCAAATGAAAGTTTCATTCGAGTAGGCACTATATCTTTCGAGCCGGATTCTCCGATATAAGCCACTTCAATACGATCATTTTGGAATTTTTGCGTATCTACTTTTTGACGCGAGAAAACAAGACTGAGTTTTTCGATGCCAGGCGTATTGTCGAATGCCAGCCATCCATCGTATGGAAGAGGATAGTCAACGTCGGCTCTCAATATATTGTTGGCTTTCTCCTGAGGAGGGTAAAGCACGGCTTTACCACCGCTTGAACCCTGTTTCAAAACGACGTATGCGTATCCGTCAACCTCAGGTATGACGTGAAAGCGTATCTGATCGCCGGATTTAAATGCTGTGCGACTGTTGCAACGATAGCGTTTCCCACCGCGCTGCAACTCAATCCAGTACGAGATACCATTGCTGGCTTCTGTTTCGCCAAGAGCATCTCCGGGCGTCGCCATGGCAATTTGCTCTTGTGGGCGCGCTTGCTGTTTTTCCTTGTCTTTGCTTGCAATTTGGATGTCGGCAGCCTGCGGATTGTCCTTGTTTGAAGCGACGGTGTTCGGAGCGTTCATGGCCAAAACCGAATCGGGCAGACTGGTGACGTTTTTGTCGACCCAGCTGAGCACGTAACTGACAATCTTGTCGTTGAATTGATCGCTTTCGAAAAGTAAGTGCTCGGAGCTGCCACTCAGAACAAACTGGCTGTTCGGCGTACCAAGCGCCTTCTTGAGCGCAAACGTTCCAGCCGGCAGGACGAGGTTATCTTTTCCGCCCTGTACAAAAAGTACGGGAGATTTATTCACGAGATGTGCCATGGTCTCGTTTTCACCCATGAAATTTTTGAACTGGATCAATTCATTGGGCGAGAATTCCATGCGGGCAAGCGGGTCGTTTTTCCACTGCTGCCTCAATTTCTCGTCGGTAGTCGCTCTTTTGACCACCATTTTGCCTACATTTATGTTGGCGTCAAAACCGCGAAAGATTGCATTCAATCCAATATGCAGCTCGCTGTCTGAGCCCTGGTAACGATCACCCGAAGGCACAGAACAAATGAGCCCTGCAACTTTGTCCTGGTTCAATGCCGCAGCGTGCAAAGCAAAAGCGCCGCCCATTGACTCTCCGGCAAGAATAATCGGAAGATCAGGATACTTTGTTTTGATCGCCGTCAACACAGACGTGCAATCGTTCAGCGCTCCCTTCAAATCGACCTTTTGGTACTGTTTGTATTTCTGCCACTCACCGAAGCCACGCACATCCATGGCATAGGTGATGATGCCCTCTTTAGCAAGGCGCTTACCGAAGCCTTCATAATTGCCCTTGTGCAAACCCAAGCCGTGTATACAGAGCATTACGGCTCTGGGAGTTACATCAGGATCGACCCAGCTGGAAACTGGAACATTGACGGATGGCTTGGATACAGGAATCTTGGATGCTGCCATGGCGACGGTGTCTGGCAATGCCAGACCGCACAGGAGTGTAAATGCCAGGCAAGTTGCAATGTGCTTCATCAGTGCTCCGGATGGTTGTTGTATGGTCAATCCGAGGTCAACAGGCCTTCAGATATATGTCATTACGCTGTCCCGGAAATTTTTAGGGGGAGCGCTTGAAAGCCGGTATGTCGTGCATTGTAGAGCGCATGCGACCGGATACGCGACCCATAACGCAAGTTTTTAAGTATTCGGCTTCATCCAGTCTGCCCATAGCCAAAAGAAGCGCCGCATAATTTTCAAGAACATTGATGACATCTGGATGCTCGGCACTCAGCTTCACGGTGCGCACATCGAGGGCTCTCTTGTATAGCGGCTCAGCGTCATCATACTGATTCTGGGTGTGATAGAGCATGGCTAAATTGACGGCAATAGTGGCCACATCCAGGTGATCCTTCCCAAGGATTCTTTCATAGATATTCAGAATTTTCGTGCAAATAGGCACAGCTTCTCGATAACGGCTCTGTTCATAGTAGAGTCCGGCCAGGTCATTCATTGCACGAGCGACCTCGAGATTGCCGGGGCCGAATTGTTCAGTTTTCAGGTTGATAACTTGCTCGAGAACTTGCTGGGCTTCCGAAAATTTGTGCTGATTGGAAAGGGACTCTCCCAGCTTGGACAACATCTGACAGCGACGCTGATCCTTAGCTGGAAAAGCAGTTTCGGCAATTTGAGCGGCCTGCCGATAATACCCTTCAGCCTCTGCAAAGTTCCCCTGCGCCGAGCTTCGCTCAGCGTCTTGCCTTGCTTTATCGAATTCCTGGCTCATTGCGTGAATGCTCCCAGCTGCACGTCCACGGGCAAAAACCCAATTTCTCAGCGCACTATTCTATTGTGTTTTGCCCATCTGTGTCCCGCGTTACGCCGGCCGTCTCTGAAAAATGCATTGCAATTTTGAGAAGTTCTGCTACCGTATGTATGTACGGTAGAAGTTTGGCACTGGCAAGATTTGCGGGGTTCTGAATTGCCCCCGTAATTGGCTTGCCTGGCGGAAAGTGGCTCCAAGAAATACAATGGTCAGCTATGAATGTTTCGTCTGAAAACTCTCATGGGTCTCGCTGCGAGGCACTTGATTGGGCGCACCCCCTGGTGTCCGAGTGGTTTTGTTCGCGTTTCGGAACTCCGACGGAACCTCAAATAGCCGGTTGGCCGAAAATTCTGGCTGGCGAAACAACTCTAATTGCCGCGCCGACTGGCTCAGGCAAAACCCTGGCCGCATTTCTTGTCTGTATCGACAAGCTTGTCCGCAAAGCCCTTTCGGGCAACCTCTCCAACAATACGGAAGTAATCTACATCTCGCCCCTTAAGGCTCTCAGCAATGACGTAGAGAAGAATTTGCAAGTGCCGCTCAAGGAAATATTCGAGCTGGCGATGGAGAAAAACCTGCTCATGCCGGAAATTCGAACTATGGTTCGTACCGGCGACACACTCGCAATTGAGCGTCAAACCATGCTCAAGCGCCCGCCTCACATTCTGGTGACCACACCTGAATCACTCTACATTATGGTAACTGCGCAAAAAAGCAGAGCGATCTTGCGAGATGTCGAGACAGTGATTGTCGACGAGATTCATGCCCTTGCCGATGACAAACGTGGAGTACATCTTTCACTTTCTCTCGAGCGATTGGAAGCATTGACATGGAAGCCACCCAATCGGGTAGGGCTGTCGGCTACTCAAAAGCCTATAGAACTGACAGCGCAATTTCTCGCCGGTAATGGACGAGCAATGCCTCACATCGTCAATGTCGGACACAAGCGTCAACTCGATATTGCAGTTGAAATTCCAACTTCCGAATTGGGAGCAGTTTGTTCCAACGAGATGTGGGTGGAAATTTACCAGAAGCTGCTCAAGCTTATCAAAAGCCATACGTCCACTCTGATTTTTGTCAACACTCGAAAGCTAGCCGAGCGCATAGCTCACGATCTTGGCGAGATGTTGGCTGAAGAATTGGGTGATGAATGTGTGGGTAGTCCTATACTTGCTCACCACGGTAGCCTTTCACGCGAGCTCAGACTGGAAGCCGAGAGACGCCTGAAAGCCGGCGAGTTGAAGGCGCTGGTCGCCACCGCTTCTCTTGAATTAGGTATCGACGTAGGAGCAATTGACTTAGTCTGCCAGATAAGTTCTCCTCGCAATATCGCGGTCACGCTACAAAGAATTGGACGTGCCGGGCATTGGCGCGGAGCGATTCCTAAAGGTCGTTTGTTTGCCACCACTCGCGATGATCTTTTGGAATGCGCGGCTCTGATCAAATCGATCAATGAAGGCGACTTAGATCAATTGATTGTTCCCAAGATTTCAATCGATGTGATGTGTCAGCAACTCATTGCTGCATGCGCCACACGTGATTGGCTTGAAGATGATTTGTTCGACCTCGTGAAAAGAGCTTATCCGTACCGCGATTTAACAAGAGAAGAATTCGACGGCGTCATCGACATGCTTTCCGCCGGACTCTCTGACGTAAGAGCAAGGTACGGAGCGTTTTTGATAAGAGACAGGGTCAACGGTGTGGTCAAGGCTCGACGAGGCAGTCTGCTCGCGACAGTCACCAATGCCGGTGCAATCCCGGAGACGGCATTGTTCACGGTGCTTACAGATCCGGATGGTTTGATGGTAGGCACTCTGGACGAGGACTTTGCAGTCGAGAGTTCGGCAGGCGATGTTATGTTGCTCGGCACGACGTCCTGGATGATCACGAAAATCGAAGGAAAAGGCGGTCGCGTCTGGGTTGTCGACGCCAACGGAGCACCGCCAAGCGTTCCTTTTTGGCGAGGAGAAGCGCCGGGAAGAACAAAAGAACTCTCAGAACACCTATCGGGTTTGCGCGAAGAAATAAGCCGTTTGGCTCTATCATTGCCTGGCGATTCTATCGAAGAAAACGATGATGAGCAGCAGCCACAGATGCCGGCAGGACCTCAGCGTGCTGAGAAATGGCTCGTAGAAAATTGCGGACTGACCAGAGAGGCCGCCGCGCAAGCTGTTGCTTACGTCCTGGAAGGGCAAGCGCTACTGGGAGGGGTGCCTTCGAAAAAACTGATCATTGCCGAACGCTTTTTTGATGAAGCGGGAGGAATGCAGTTGGTACTTCACTCACCATTTGGCAGTCGCATTAATAAAGCATGGGGGATGGCACTAACCAAAAAGTTCTGTCGCAACTTCGATTTAGAACTGCAAGCGCAGGCAACTGAAAATGGCATCAATATTGCTCTTTCGGAGCGACACAGTTTCCCACTGGAGGATGTTTTCCATTTCCTCAGTCTGGAGACAGTGGTAAGCGTTCTCGAGCAAGCGATTCTACAGTCACCTCTTTTCACAACCAGATTTAGATGGGCGGCCAATCGTTCTCTCGCTTTGCTGCGTTTTCAAGGCGGCAAAAAAGTTCCTCCTCAAATCCAGCGCATGAGAGCAGAAGATTTGCTGACTGCAGTTTTTCCTCAAGCTGCTGCATGCCAGGACAATATTTCCGGCGAAATTGAGATACCTGATCATCCTCTGGTCAGAGAGACAATGAAAGATGCTCTTAACGAGGCCCTGGATTTAGAAGGGTTTATCGAATTACTTACGTGCTTGAAAGACGGCAAAATTGCTACCCTCGCTGTCGATACACCAGCGCCATCAGTCTTTTCGCATGAAATTCTCAATGCCAATCCATATGCATATTTAGACGACGCGCCGCTAGAAGAAAGACGTGCACGCGCGGTTGAGCTTCGTCGGGTTTTGCCGGATTCAATAGCGTCGACAGCAGGGCGGCTCGATGAATACGCGATTCAACAGGTACAGATGGAAGCCTGGCCTGACGTCAGGAATGCTGACGACTTGCACGATTTCTTGTACACGGCCATAGCTGCGCCGCCCCATCTTTCAATGCTCGTCCACGAGAGCGGAATGATCAACTGGAGTATTCATTTCCGTGAATTGATGAAGCAAAATCGAGCCGGTATCGCAACAGTCAACGGCCATGATTTTTGGGTTGCGACAGAGCGCAAACTGGCATTCCAAACCATCTACCCTGACGCCAATTTTGAAACTCATCTTCCGGATATTCAGCAGAAAGCTCTCACTAGAGAAGAGTCCATTGACTACATGTTGCGCGGCTGGATGTGCCATCTAGGACCGACGAAAGCTGTCTGTCTGGCAGAACTCCTTTCCATCGATCAGTTCGACATAGACCTGTCGCTTTTGAGAATTGAGTCACAAGGTTCTATTTTGCGAGGTAAATTCACAGGGCTGGAGGAAGAGTGGTGCGATCGTCGCTTGCTCGCCCGCATTCACAGGCTGACGGTAGATGGCTTAAGAAAGCAAATCAAGCCGGTTACTCGCGAAGAATTCATGCTCTTTCTGGCCAGGTGGCAGAACGTTGCCCCGGGGACTCAGCTTGTAGGAAAGCGAGGATTATTGCAAATACTCAATCAGCTACAGGGGTTTGAAATTCCAGCGAATGCATGGGAATCGCAAATTTTGAACAAGCGCGTTCGAAAATATTCGCCCGAAGATTTAGACCAACTCTGTAATACCGGTGCAGTAGGATGGGGACGTATTTCACCGCACCCGGCAACAATAGTTCCGGTGGAGCCTCAACCAAAACGCTTCTCGGTCAAAAGACAACGTTACGGCATGCCTATTTCCCGTACAATTAGCAGCGCATCTGAAACAAGCACCGAAAAGACTGAGAATCTGAGCTTATTCACGAAAACAGTCGATGCTGTAGCCAAGAAAGACATCGACTCAAGCGTCGAGTCGGTAATTGTTCTTTCCGATGCTGATTCGAGCAAAGATAACAATGGCAGACGCGTAATTCCTAGCAGCGTTTCACCGATGACCTTTTTCATCCGGCAAGAATGCGACTGGATAACCTATTGCAAGAGGTCTGCCGACAACCTGGATCAATACTGTCTATCCAGCAATGCCCGCCTCGTTTTCAAACAGATAAATGATCGCGGCGCCTTATTCTTTACAGACTTGGTCAGGTTCACCGGTCTCTTGAAGTCAGAAGTGGAAGCAGCACTTTGGGAACTCGTAGCTGCCGGTCTTGCCACCGCAGACGGTTTTGACAATCTTCGCTCTCTAATCGATCCAAAGCGTCGCAGCGGGCAGGGAAGTGCAAAAGATTCCCGTCCACGTAATGCTACCGGACGATGGTCCGTTCTAGGCGAACTCACACCGGAAGGCGAAATCAACGAAATTGAAAGCGCCTGCATGATGCTGCTCAACAGGTACGGAGTATTATTCACAGATCTACTAACGCGCGAAACTACCGCTCCAAGTTGGCGTCAATTGCTGACGGTTTTAAGACGCAAAGAAGCAAGAGGAGAACTGCGAGGCGGTAGATTCGTCGCAGGTTTCTCAGGCGAACAATTTGCTCTTCCGGCAGCACTTGAATCGCTTCGAGCCAATAGAGATCAATCCACTGATGTTCTTAGAACAATAGAAATATCTTCGGTCGATCCACTTAACCTCAGGGGAATTGTATTGCCAGGAGAAAAAGTTCCGGCAATATCCGGTCGCTATCTAAATCTTGGCGATGACTCAAGCACGTCGTTCATTCGAGAAGAAACTAACCCAGAATATCAAGTTTCCTGAGTACTCAGTCCGCCCTAGCTAAAGAGTCTTGCATACCGGGATTTCGTGGTACTCCCCGTAAGAGTGTGACCTGATGACGCTCGCAGTTCTTCTTTCCACTTCTTTCATCATCGGTCCCGCCTGAGGCAGAGGTCGGTAGATGCACATCATCAGATCATCTTTATCCCAGCTAAACCGGCTCGCTTCATCGTACTTTCGCTTCTCTTCTTCGTATTTGATGCGTTCTTCCGGCGTCAAATGTTCAAGCACCTCTTTTCTAGCTGCCTGCTCAATCTGAGATGCTTCCCTATTCACTTTATCCAATGTTGGTGTATGTGGAGGTTTTTCATGAACGTCGATCAAACACATGCGTGAAAAATGGCGATCGTAGTAATCGTCGAGCGCGGCTTTCTCCTCTTCGTATTTTTTTCTTTCCTCAGGAGACAACTTGGATAATGCTTCTCGTTGAGCAGCCCGGTCCACCTTGCGCGCCAGATCATCATAATTAGGACCGAAAAATCTCTCACGAATCCCGCCCCAAGTGTCATCACCGTCCGGTCGTCGAAAGAAATCAGGTATGCACTTGTCTGCCCTATCGCGAGAAAAACTCGGCATATCATCTTCAAGTTCAATATCGGGCAGTACACTGAAACATCCACCACCATTGAGCTTTTCTTTGATCTCGTTGGTGAATTTCTCTATGTCCTGCTTGGGAATTTGGTGGACTAGCGAGCTTATATCGTCGCGAACGGATGCTCCAACTTCCTGGTAAACTTCAAAACCCATAAAACGCACCTTCGGCTTAGTAACTGGAAATAGAAGGTCTCCAGAGTAAGCCGTCAATTTTCAAAAAATCTTCAAATCGAGCGCTGTGCGATTATTTTTTTGCGTGAACGCGCTCGTGCTCTCCTCGAATCTTGCCGTAGACAATCCATGCAGGGTCACTGGCAACAGTGAGGTTGACTTTGTAGTCTTTCGGAACTTTCAGCGCTGCCTCAGCATCGCGCGCAATTTTTTCCGACTCGACATAGAAAAGGAACTTGCGAACTCCGTCGTGCGTTTGTACCGCAACGAATTTCCCATTATCTTTCTGAGAAATCAGTTGATTCAGTTGATCTTCAATTTCATTTGCCTTAGATGTCTCGTCTTTTTCTGGACGTCCATCTCTGGTTGGATGCAAGAAATTTATCGCATAAACAGCGCGAAACTGATACTTGGGGTCGGCCGGCTTTACAGCCATATTGATTCTTACAAAGATAGGTTTTCCATTAGCTTCTCCTCGACCCACAGTCCAAGACTCGGTCGGAGTATTGGCACCCAAAGAAGCTAGAGGAAAAGAACAAATGGTTGCGACACCGACTGCAATGAGTGTCTTGCGGTAAGACAGCCAACTTGAAATTTGCATGTGAATAGTTCCTTTTGGTCCCTTATCTTATATCAGTTCTCTTGGTTTCTGAATAATGTAAAGGCCCAGGCAAAAGATCACTACTGCGCCAATGACAACAATGTAAAAGTGAGGTCCGAAGCCGGTTTGTATGACGCAATCTTTGGGGTTTGCCGGGTCGTAATAGGCTGTAATAGTTGACCCTAATGGATGCTCCCTCTTTATCTCCTCTTCATTTGGCCCAAGAGGATCAATTGTCCAGGTGTAATTCACACCCGCGTAAGTGACACCATTGACGGTGAATATAAAAGCAATTTTTGGTCGCCCAAAGTATTCGGGAAGAAAGATT
The DNA here is from genome assembly GCA_964493595.1 of uncultured Candidatus Obscuribacterales bacterium. GTDB lineage: Bacteria > Cyanobacteriota > Vampirovibrionia > Obscuribacterales > Obscuribacteraceae > QKMZ01. The sequence continues at coordinate 12,402 of CAZBOX010000030.1, forward strand.
TTGGTCAACAGCTCATCGATAGCATCATATTTTGCTCCGGACGCAATCGCTGAATTGAATGTCACTACCTGGGCATCTACCGGTGCCCAGGTCCTGCTGCTGTGAGCCTGTTGAACATAGACGAACTGGCTCATCATTAGATAAACAGCACCCATCATGATCAAGCCACCTAAAAGTGGCCCCCAATCACGAAACAGATACTTGAACAACATTTAGATAGTTCGGGCTGGAAATTCAAGCCACATACTCGAAGGCTGCTGCATCATGAAGCCACGATAGTGCCGCTCCCAATTGTGCATGAAATCTTCTTCCGCCATCTCTTTCACCACAGCGGGCGGCAATTGCATATCGATCTGTTTTCGACGGCCGTCAGTACGGTACATCACTCGAGCGATACGATTATTCTGAGAATAATATGCGGCAATAACGGTCCAACTATCTCGAATATAGGCTTCGAGTTTTATGTGATACTCATCGGAATTCGTCGTTGATTCGTTAATCAGAACCCGACAACAGTCAGCCAGCTGTACGACTGCACCAATAGCATCGCCAAGATTCTCTGGCTCAAAAATCTGACACTCTTTCTCTTTTTCTTCCACCTCAGGCTCGGCGAAAGCAAGAATTTCAGCAGCAGCTTTTTTCGTAACCTCTTCTGCATCGAAAATTATTTTTGGAGCCGGTGCTTCTTCATCAAAGGCAGTGGCCGATTCAGCGAAAATCCCCTTCGGCATCTTCACAGCTTCCAGATCGCCTCGGGAGCTGTAGCTTCCTGTCGATGTTTCACGCGTCATGAAATTAGCGCGAAAGACATCCTGCTCTTCCTGGGTGGGCAGGTAAATGGATGTGCCAGGTTGGATATAGGGGACGCGAGAACTTCCATCTCCCATCATTCTGACCATCGGACGGTTGATCGTGACAAGCAAGCCAACGAACCTGATATCGCCGAGGCTCTTCTCGGCAATCTTTTCCAAAGTGTCACCGGCCAAAACAAAGTAACGGGCTCGATTGAGACCATGACTGTTGCGCGAAGACGTCCTGCGCTGAGCCCAACCGGTCAGCTTTTGAAACGCACCCATATGCAAGCCGAAACGGCTGCTTCCATTAGTCGATGACATGCTGAGGCCCTTGCCGCCAAAACCACAAACCTTGTCAAGAAGATACCAGAGAGAGAATTTTTTCCAAGTACCAGTTTTCTAATCAAAGTCCAAGCCGGCACGTCCTTTCGACGGCTTTTTAGCCAATACAAAAGGCTTGAAAACGCGATCAACACTGGATTTCCTTCTCCACTCCCTTACACTTATCCTGCCAAAAACCTTGTTGGGCGGACACTCGCCGGGGTGGGGAAACTCCCACGCTACTAATCTCAAGGCAGGTCGATGACTATGATGGGATGCGGACTGAGCTGGTCAATAGCGATCTCACCGACACTGTAATGCACTATTTCGCCACCATGCTTGTAGGTCACGTTTTCCCGCACCTGTTTGAGCTCTTCCAGCGTGTTTTTCGCTGCCTGCGGGTCAATTTTCTTCAGTAAAGACACTGCATAAAGCCGACCAGCCGGGCTGGCATTCTGGGAGAGCCAAATAATATCGGACTTAACACCAACGCCTGCTTTTGCCGCCTCTTCGAACGCTTTCCTGAGTTCGCTTTTGGCTGCATTAGCCGGCAGCCTTGAATCTTCTATCTGCTTGGCATTTTTCAAAGTTTCCAAAAAGATAGGCAGCTTGACGGTCGACTCTTCTGCAGCGGGCGTTTGAGGGGTCTGGGGCGCTTCTTGGGCGATAACGCCATTACTTAATCCAGACATAAGTAGAAAGCTAATAATTAGCGCGTTACTTGCGGGTTTCATGGGCATATCCAGTTTGTGGACCTTTGCGTGATTCAATTTAGCACGCTGCCGCCGGGACACGCTCCAATCTAACTCCAAAGATTGGTCGATTTCTGCTACCTGCAAAGCTACTATTGATGAGAGCAGAGTGCACGCCTCGCTATTAAAAACCAACCCCTAACCTTCGTGAACACAACCTGGGACCAATACAAAGATGCTGCCGAAGCGGCAGCGGCACGTGGCGATTTCGCCACTGCCGAGTCACTCTGGACTCAGCTATTGGCCGCTGCCGATCAGGCCGGGCATCACGATGCAAGATTTGCACTGGGGCTGGATAGTTTAGGCAAAGTATACGCAGCGCAAAAACGCTTCGCCCAGGCGGAGGCAGCATACGCCAAGGGCATCCAGGTCAAAGAGGCACTTTTCGGACGCTCCAGCATCGAAGTTGCAAAAACCTGCAACTTTCTTGCTGCGCTTTGTTATGAGCAGAATAAATTCGAAAAGACTGAAGCGCTCGGTAATCGGGCGCTGTCGATCTATCAGTCGCTTTTGGGCAATGACCATCCAGCCGTCGCCACTATGGCGAATAATCTGGCGCGATTACAGCAAAAGATTGCTCGCCCGGCCGTAAGCGTCCAGACACAGCCGGCAGCCATGGGAGTACAAGCAGCACCTCAGGCACAAGCCGCTATGGCCCAGCCGCAACCGAATTACTCCGCACCGGTCGCCGTTGCCCCTGCACCACCGCCGGTCCCAGCTCCTCTTCCTCCTCCAGCTCCTCCGCCTCCGCCTCC
>CAZBOX010000030.1:15123-32964 GCA_964493595.1 uncultured Candidatus Obscuribacterales bacterium
CCTCCTCCTCCCCCTGTCGCGCCTCCACCGGCTCCGGCTCCGATTGTCAGCAGTCCTGTGGTTCAGCCGCCTGCCTATGCGCAACAGCCTCAATACCAACAGCAACAACCTGTGGCCTCTGGCTATTACTCAGGCAACCAGCAAGCCAACCCTCAGCACTCTCAACAGGCTCCGGGCAACAATTACCTACAGAACAATCAACCTGCCTCGGCGCAGTATCAAAGCAACGGGCAGGTGCCCAGCGCCAATTACGCTCAGACGCAGGCGATTACGCCTCAAGGACAGGGGCAGAATATCCAACCCGTCGAGCAGCAGATGCAGTCCGGGCAACTTCCGGCTGCCGCCCAGCCGCAGTATCACCAGCCACAGCCTGCGCAACAGCCGACGGCTCAGCCGGTTTATTCAGCGCCTCCGCAACATTACCAACAGCCTGTATATCAGGCGCCACCACCGGCGCCACAGCCTGTCTATTCCGCACCTCCACAACAACAAATTCCTCTGCCTCCGCAGCAGCCTCCGGTGCCGCCGCCCGAACCTGCCGCGCCCCCTGCACCAAAGCCGCCCACTCCGTCCCAAGCACGTGCTATCGCTGAGCGAAAAGCAAAGCAAGCCGAACAAGTATGTGAAGTTTGCGGGCGCTTCTACAGCGGTCCTGGTTGCATGCAATGCACGCAATCGCTGACGCCTATCGACTTCGGCTTCGATTCCTTGAATCCAAAACGCAAAGACCAACGCTAAGTTCTGAATGCGTCTTCAATTGCCGCTCTTGCCGCCAACTCGCCTTTTAACGTGTTGAGCAAGTCCAGCTCCTTTTTCAAGCGGGCACTCGTGTCGCAAAGTTCTAAGAGCTCTTGCCTGTCATCGGAAGAATTGAAGAACAGTGATGCGACCCAGAAGGAAAGTTGCATAGGATCAGAAGGTAAATCATCTGGAATGATGTTTTCCTTGTTTGTCAGTTTATTGGCCAGGCGCACAACTTCACGCAACGACCTGTCGACTTGATCACCAGCAGCAAGAGTGTCTGCATCGGGCTTAGAATCGTCAAGCCACTCTACTTTGCCGACCAAGTAGGGAAGCTGCTTTACTATTTCGACGATGCGGAAACGCTGCAATCCGACGGTCATAATATTCATGCGACCATCTTTCAGTTTGATCACTTCACCTATTTCGGTGGCACAGCCAACGTTGACAGACTTCGAGATGGTCGGATTCCAAAGCAAGACACCAAATTTTCTGTCCCCCTCCAAAACTGTATTGATCATGAGCCTGTAGCGATCTTCAAAAATATGAAGAGGCAAAGGCCGCCCGGGGAAAAGGACGACATCAGGCAAAGGAAAGAGTGGTAATTCGCAGAGTGAAATCGAAGAAGGTGAGGACATGAAAGGCTACTTTACGCAAGGATCTTTTGATCCGGACTTTCCACTTCTTCTATCCTACTCCGAGGCGGTCGATATTGCTCTATTGCGATCAATTCCCTGCGGCTTCTTTAGAGTTGCCACCTGCATTCAAAAGAAACTTTTGTACAAACATGACGGTTGAGTAAAATTGATAGTCGCTGTTCTTTTTCTTTGCAAAACCGTGCCCTTCATCTTTGGCTGAAAGATACCAGATAGGCACGCCGCGCTTCTTGGTGGCATCGACAATTTGCCTTGCTTCACTGGCAGGCACGCGCGGGTCATTCTCGCCTTGAACAACAAATAGAGGCTTGCTAATTTTTTCCACTTTATTCAGCGGTGCAATACTCTCGAGAAATTCGCGCATTTTTGCATCGCGTTCGTCCCCATATTCGACTCTTCTCAAATCGCGGCGATATTCTTGAGTGTGCTCCAGGAAAGTAACGAGATTCGACATTCCGACAACATCTACTGCACAGGTAATGCGCTCAGGATAAAAGGTCGAGATGGCTAAGGTCATATGTCCTCCGTAGCTGCCGCCGGTGACCATCAGACGTGAAGAGTCAAGTTCTTTATTCTTAGCTATCCAGTCGAAAAGAGCTTCTATATCCTTATAAGAGTCTACGCGTTTGAAACCATTGTCGAGCTTCAAAAACGACTTTCCATAACCGGCAGAACCGCGCACATTCGGGAATATGAGTGCGACACCCAGCTCATTCAAATAGTAGTTGAGCCGTCCCAGATATCCGGGACGAGATTGCCCTTCAGGTCCACCGTGCACAACAACGATGACTGGACGCGGTCCGGAGAATTTGGCGTCGGGCTTGTAATAAAAACCGGATATATCCCTTCCGTCAAAGCTTTTCCATTTGATCAATTGCGGCTCCGAAAAGGTTGATGCGGCAACAGCACCTGTTTCCGATTCGGTCCAGCGCTCTACTTTGTCGGTCTTGGTGTCCAAGCTGAAAATATCATTTGGCATACGTGCACTCTGAACCTGAAATGCCAAATCGCGACCATTCTTGTGCCAGTCCAATCCATGCACTTCACCGGCCGGAATACCTTTTGGTGCCCAGTATTTGCCACTTGATACGTCCATCAAATACAGTTTGCCAAAGCCGTCTTCATTCACTACAAAAGCTATTTTCTTTCCATCAAATGAAAGATCATATTCCTGAACATCCCACTTTATTGAACTGGTCAGCGGCTTTAATTTTTTCGTAGACAGATCAAGATAGCAAAGAGTCATGAACTCAGAGCCACTGTCAGTGGTGCAAAAGATTCCTTTGCCGTCAGGAGCGAATCGCAAGTACTGATAGCTTGTTTGCTCGGACGGCTTTCTTTCAGTCAATGCCGTCATCTTGCCTGTCGCTACATCCACCAACCAGAGATAGCTTTCGTTAATTGATATCTCTTCGTTTACGACGACTGTTTTTCCATCATAGGATACATCGCCGACAGAAAAGCCTTCTCCTTTAACCTGGGCAAGCAGGCGGTCAGACTTGGGCTCCTCTGGATCTACGATATAAATGTCATTGTTCTTTCCGTCTCTTCGACTGGAATTGTAGACAATGAACTTCCCGTCCTTCGAGAATCGTCCGCCCGTATTTCTTGATTTACCGTCAGTAATCAGACTGACGTTGCGTGAAGCCAGATCGTATTTGTAGAACTGGAAAAACTCGTCTCCGCCTCTGTCCTTGGTGAAAACAAAATAGTCACCGTCCACAGGTTGGAATGCTCCTCCCGAAACCCTGTCCGGAAAGAAGGTCAATTGAGTGCGTGCGCCCATCGGCATCTTCAGAAGATGGACCTGTTGCGTATCACCGAATCGCGTATTTATGAGCATCTCTCGTTTCTGTGGATGCCAGCTGCCCACAAAAGCATTTCTGAAGTTGGTGTACTTTTCACATCCAGCCACCAAACTCAGTGGCACCGGGGGCACTCCCTCTACAATCAAATTGTCCGGGTTGGTGAGCGTATCGTCCTTTGACAGGGCAGGACAAACGCTGCTTAGAGAGAGAGAGAGGGCAAGTGACATTGCAAGCATAATAGTGGTTTTGGATAGCATTTCTCTTTCCTCTTTTGTATCTTTCAATGAGCATATCGAGCCAAAATCAGGGCTCGATTCGCGTACCCTTTCTCAAAAGTTTCTCGCTGAAAAATGATAGTAATCCGGCTAAAACAAGCGAGCAAGCCATCGTATAAAGTCCGTAGTGAAAGCTGCCCGTCGATTGCTTGATCGCACCAACGATATAGGGTCCGACAAAACCGCCAAGATTTCCGGTCGAATTGACAAATCCGATTCCCGCCGCTTTCACTCTAGCAGGCAATAACGAAGTGCCCAGCGACCAGAAAGGACCTACCGTGCCCCAGATGCCGAAGGCTGTGATGCTGAGCGTTACAAGAGACATCCAGGGATTGTCGATCATGCTTGTAAGAACGAAACCCAGGGCCGCAATCGTCGCTGAAGTTGCTACGTGCAAACGCCGCTCTCCTGTTCGTTCAGAACTTTTGGCAATGACAATCATGCCGACTGCCTGAAAAATCGCAGGCAAAACTGTAACAAGCGCAGTCTGACCGTCGGTCAATCCGCCGAAGCCTTTGATTATTTTCGGCAACCACAACTGGAATCCGTACATTCCCAAGGTAAGAGAGAAATAGAGAAGAGAAAGCAAAATAAGAGTACCGGTCGTGTGTCTGTCGAACAGCTTCTGAGTGCCCTTCTCTGCAGCCGACTTTGCACGATCCTTCTCGACCTCGTTTTTCAGCCAGGTTTTTTCTTCGCTAGAAAGCCATTTTGCACTCTCTGGTCTATCTGTGAGAAAGAAAAGAGTAACCACACCCATCAATACTGATGGCAAGCCGGTGATGAGAAATAGCCATTTCCAGCCGGGCAATCCGAGAATACCGCCCATCTCGAGAATCTTCGAAGAAATCAGTCCGCCTAAAACCCCTGCAGCCGGAATAGCCGCCATGAACTTAGCGACTGCAACTCCTCTTTGTTTTTCGGGGAACCAATAGGTGAGATAAAGGATCATCCCCGGGAAAAATCCTGCCTCAGCAGCACCTAAGAAGAAGCGCAGAACATAGAAAGAATGGATTGAATTAGCCAGAGCCAGGGCCATCGTTATGAAACCCCAAACAACCATAATCGCCGATATCCAGCGGCGCGCGCCGATCTTCTCCATGGCAATATTGCCGGGCGCTCCGAAAAGAAAATAGCCGATGAAAAAAATCGCCAGGCCGAAGCCGAAGTCTTCATCTCGCATTTTGAGATCCGTGTACATTTGCAGCCCGGCAAATGACACATTTATGCGATCTAAATAGGAAAGTATATACAGCGAAAACATGTACGGAATGAGACGATTCGCCACTTTCTTCAATGTCTTGTCGCCAACATCTCCGGTTCCGGAAGGATGCTGCTTACCGCTGGAGAGTGCACTGGTGATGTTATCGGCACTCATGTTTGCCGCAAAATCTCATCGTGTTTATGGAAATCCAAAAACCGCTCCGCCGGGGGCTCCATAGCCACCGTATCCATAGCCGCCATAGCCGCCATAACCGCCTCCGTACATCGAGCTTTGCATTACGCTGCTACCGACCATTGAGCCAACCTCGCCGAGGGCTTTGGCCAGACCGCGGAAGAAAGGATGACCATGATTTTTCTGATTGGTGTTCGCAGCCTGTGTCGGCTGACTATAGCTTGGTTGTTGAGCGTACTGACCACCGTAGCCCTGTGATTGAGTGTAGGATGGCTGTCCCTGCCCATAGGCTTGTTGCGGGCGATAATTGGAAGAATAGTTGGGTACCGGCGCCGCACCATTGTCGTCTTCGAATTCACGCTGTAGGTCGGAGCCGTAATTGTTATGTCTTGCATAACCCGATTGCGGCTGCTGGACAATTTGCTGTTGTTGAGGATTCTGAACGAGTGGCGAGATGTTTACTTCCTGATCCGCCGATGCCTGACCAATTTGCTGTTTATGCAGCAATTCGACAGCACTCATCAGCATATTCACTTGCTCCGGAATCGAAGCATGAATGTCGGTCGGGTCGGTCGGAAACATCGCCTTTTCGAGGGGGCGAAGCCGCTCAATCATAGGTTTTTGAGGAAATGTCTGCCCTTCTATTTGAGTTTCCAGCCAGGCAACTTTCTGCTCTACGCTTCCATTTTTGGGCTCACTCTGAAAGAAAGCGGAATTTTGGCTTCCATTGAATTTTTTGTCGGCGTATTGCGCGATTCTGTCGACGCGGTCAGCAAGATCTTGGCTGGAAAAGGTCTTACCGAAAGACTTCAATTCCAGCTGATCGAGCCTGTGCTTTATTGGCTCGCCCTGGAAAGATTTGCCCAAAAGGGCCTTTTCCAGTTCCGTAACTCGCGGATAATCGGTGCCGCTGGAAGTGTCTGAATCATCATCGCTTTGACTGCTCGTCTGCGTACCGGCATTGCTGTTTTGATTGGCTCCAGCTTGCGATTGCGCAGAGGCGTCGCTGGTTTGTTGAGCGGGGACAGCATTTATCAACTGCTGAAGACGGCTTTGATCGTCGCCGCTGCGAGCTTCGCCAAAGACCATTTTCTCGAGCCTTGTCAGTCTGTCCTCTGTTGTGTCTTGCGGATAGGTATGCTCGAAAAACCGATTTTCAAGGCTATTTAGATCAGGCTGCCCCGCGGCCAATACTTGAGGCGCGAAAATCGCCCAGAAAGAAATCGCCAGGGCGAAAACAGCTGACCGCAAAGCGGCGCCAAAACAATACGGGCTCGATTTACCACCCCTGAGGGAGGCGTGCAAACGCGTGGTCTTCATCGGACAGATTATATCGCCACTGAAAAAGCATAATCAAATAAGCATTTGACGAAGTCTACTAATGGTCAAGCAGTAAAAGTAGATGAACACTCGTATAGAATTGAAATCGGGTCAAAGAAATAAAGGCGCGAAGAAAAGCCTGGTGGCATGGATATCGACAATCTAGATTGGGGACCAGACGAGGTCCAAGTCTTGATGGCGGATGCGGATAAAGCCGTAGCCGAGCAGCGCTTTGCAGATGCTGAACCACTTCTAATCAGGGCGATCGGGCTATTGGAAACCCCTCAGGGTTCCCTCGACCCTGACATGGCCAATTGCCTACAGAAGCTCAGCGAAGTCTATTGTGCTCTTGATGACTTCGAAAAAGCCGCGCCCATTTTCGAAAAGTTGCTCACCCTCGGCGAAAAAATGCTGGGCAGGCACGATCCAGACATCATTGTTATCTCTTATCGTCTTGCGACCGCATACGAATTATTGGGACGCAACGATGAAGCCGGACAGATGTACGCGCGCGCCGTGCAAAATGCCGAGGAAGGTCTGGGTACAGGCGATCCTCTTACCAAACGCTTTCGGGACGGCTATGCAGGATGGCTGGAAAGACGTGCCAGACCGACTGCAGGCGAACGCATCGATTTTGCCCAACAAGCCGGATACGGCGGGGCGGACGGCTTTCGCAAGAGAGACACTTTCAAGGCTACAAAAGAGCTCGAACTCGAGCTGGAAGCCATGCCTGACGAATCCGGCACCACCGGTCCTAAAACGCGCGCAACCTTTAAGGTACGCATGCTCAAGACCTTAGGTCGCTGGGGGCACATCATTATTCCAGCCATATGCTCACTCCTGCTTCTCGTGGGCGCATCGCTCTGGATGCAGACACTGGTTAAGAACAGCGCAACAAAAGGCGTCAAGTCAGACGCTGAAGTTTATGGGCGCGTCGGCACGACTTACTCATCGCTCGACAAGACTGTGAGCGTGTCAATTCTCAATGACAAAGAAGTGAAGATGAACATCAATGGCGCCGAGGCAAAAGTGCCATACGTTCTAATTACTAATGGATTACTCGATGCCCAGAAGGTTGTCGAGGGATTTTTCGTGCCCCGCGAGAGGTGGTATCAATTCGTCGACGACCAGCTGGTTGGTCTGGACGGTGGCAAGCTGTACGCCAAAACAGCAGTAGAATGGCGCGTTTTGGATGGCATGATGCGCATCGTCGATTTTGCGCAGAATTACTTCAAAGTCAAAGGTACCTACCCTTCTAACAGCGAGCGCTGGAAATCTCAGCTTGTCGCTAAGTGGGTAAATCCGATTACCGGCAGAGCAGAACCGATCATCCTTCAATCTGTCTCGCTGGATGTTGGGCTCTCCTACATTTTCGGCGGCGCCGACACTACAAAGAAGGTATTGGAGTACCTGGGTACCGGTGCAATGTGGGTCGACGAGACAAAACCAGATAAGTGCGCCATTAAGTGTTTGACCACATTCGGCACAGATAAATCAGTAGACGGCTTTAAATCGCGCGACTTTTACATTCATGGCTTCGACCGTGATGCGCTCATCTTGCCGGGCGCGACCCCCAAAGAACACACATTCATCTATCTGGACAATGGCGAAGATCGCTTCACTCAAAAGGCTCAAGCTGCCTTGAAAGATAAAGCCTCGGGAGAGCGATTGATGCCTAACCGTGTTTATCTTGTGCGTATGAAAAACGAAGGCGATCCTTTTCTCGTGAAAGATGCCGGATACTTTCTGGTCGGCGGGCTGGGCGCTTTCTTCTTCATTCTCTGGGCGATTATCGATTTGCCTAGCCGCTTGAAGCGAGAAGGACCGAAGATAAGGCTCCTGGAATTGCTGACTGCTGTTTTTGTCCTGCTTGTCCTGATTCGCTACGTTATGAAATTGCTTGCTTAGAATTCTTTTCATTTCAGGCAAGGCGCACAACTACATTTGAATGTCATGGCGTTAATTTCACGTCTCTAAGAGGCGGCTAGAATTTGACAATCAGTAATTAGAGCCAGCGATTCATGCAAGAAAAACAAACAAGGGCTGCACACCCGAATCCAAAAGACCGCAATCGTTCCATCATCTGGGCGCGTTTTGCCGCTGATTCAACAGAATGGGTGATTCTTTCTGTGCGAGCGACAGATGTTCTTTCAGACGGCAATCAGCACAAGCTGGCGTCGGTAGCTCTGATTGGGCACGCGGGCAAAGTGCTGATGGAAACTCTTATTAAGACGAGCGAATTCTCTGCAAAAGAAGCGATTGAAGGCCATGGCATAGACTATTCGGTCCTCATGAAGGCTCGCACTTACGAAGAAGCCGTAGCCGAGATTAAGCACCTGATCGAAGGCAAACAGGTCTTCTGCTGGGACGCCATAGAGACCCGTCGCATTCTCACTCAAGTTGCTGCAGCCAATAGAGCAGACACGCTCAACCTGGCACTCATTAGCGTAAATGAAGAATATGGTCGCTTTCTGGGCAATTTGAAACCAGGAACAGCGAGCTATGACATTCCTGAACTGAAACAGGAAAAGAGCGCACTGGAATACGCCAGAAAAGTCCTTTCCGTTATTTTGGAAATGGCCGGAAGTAATCAGTATCTGGACAGCGCCAGTGCTTCTCCTATGGGCTGGACCGGAGAATTCTACCGCCCGAAATCATCACCTGCCGAAAAGATCAAAGGCTTTCTGGGCATCGAATAGTTTTTTTCTACAACCGGACTCAAAAGGCACTAGATGACTGCCAACATCAAAGAACGTGCCGAAAGATCGTCTTACGACGCTATTGTTATTGGTTCAGGTGCGAACGGACTATCGGCCGCCATTTGCCTGGCGTCAGCCGGAATGTCTGTTTTGATACTGGAAGCGCAATCTACGATAGGCGGCGCCTGCCGCACGCTGTCTCTGACATTGCCGGGCTTCAAACACGACATATGCTCTTCTATTTATCCGTTGGCAATTGGCTCGCCGTACTTTCGAACGCTTCCACTGGAGCGCCATGGGCTGAAGTGGATTCATCCAGACTATCCTTTTGCACATCCATTCGAAGACGGCACCGCTGTCGTACTGCACCGTTCCATTGAAAAGACGGCGGCTTATCTTGAAGAGGACTCAGCTGCTTATAAGAAACTCTTCGGCAGCCTTAATCCAGATTGGGATGAGCTTTCTCGAGCTTTGTTGAAACCTGCGCAAATGTTGAGTTATCCATTTGGGTTGGCACACTTTGGAATGAAAGCGCTTATGTCTGCCCGTACTCTTGTCGACAGGAAATTCAAAGGCAGAAAAGCTAAAGCCCTGTTCACAGGCGTCGCAGCCCACAGTGCCTTACGGATGGAGGCTCCTGCATCTGCTTCAGTTGGACTCGTTCTTTCGATAGCGGCTCATTGCGTTGGTTGGCCTATGCCTGAAGGCGGCGCTCAAAGCCTGACAGATGCACTGGTCGCACATTTTCTCGAATTGGGCGGAGAGATCATAAGCGATTGTCACGTCGACTCACTGGACGATTTGCCTTTTTCCAAACTGGTTTTATGCGATCTCACGCCGCGCCAGATTCTCAAGATCGCCGGTGACAAACTGCCGAATTCATATCGTTCGCAACTTTCTAGATTTACATACGGACCGGGTTCTTTCAAAGTTGATTGGGCTCTGGACAGTCCGGTGCCCTGGAAAAATGAGGCGGTATGCAAAGCTGGAACAGTTCATATCGGCGGAACTGCCGAAGAAATAGCCGAAGCGGAAGCACAAGTAGTGAGAGGTGAGCACCCGGAGCGCCCCTACATTCTTCTTGCACAGACAAGCTTGTTCGACAGCACCAGAGCCCCTGATGGAAAGCACACCCTGTGGGGCTATTGCCATGTTCCAAACAGCTCGACATTCGATATGACAGAGCGCATCGAAGAACAGATAGAGCGTATGGCTCCAGGCTTTCGCAAGACGATTCTGGCGCGCAATTCCTTGTCACCGCTTGCAATGCAGGAAAAGAACGAGAATCATATCGGCGGCGACATCAATGGCGGTGCCTTGAATCTTGGGCAGATTTTTACTAGACCAACAGTGAGAATGATACCGTATTCGACACCACTACCAGGACTCTACATTTGTTCGTCTTCTACACCGCCCGGTGGCGGTGTACATGGAATGCCGGGTTGGTATGCCGCCCAGTGCGCATTGCACAACTGGCGTTAGAGTTTTCTGAATACAACTCGACGATTCAATTGCCTGCCCATCGCCGTCGAATTGTCTGCGACTGGCTTGGTATAGCCAAATCCAGACGGCTTCAAACGACCAGCCGCAACACCAATATTGACTAGATAAGCTTTGACAGCGTTGGCACGCCGTTGCGACAACTTGAGGTTATAGTCCATGCCGCCGATGATGTCGGTATGTCCCTCAACACCGAGCCGCAATTTAGGATGCTGCTCCAAATATACTGCCAACTTATTCAAGATCGGCTTGGAGACCTGGCGAATATTAGACTTGTCGAAATCGAACAAGATTGCTCGGGTCGTGGCTTCACCAGTATCTTCCAGCGACTTGATTATGCGCCTAGCTTCAGAATCAGGATCGACGCTCTGGTCCTTCAGCAGTCCTTCCAATTTTGGATGTCTCAGCTGCACCAAATTCCAGAGAAAAGGTCCTTGCCCGCGCACCATCAGGGGAAAACGCGGATTATCCAGGATCCAGTACTGCCAGTGATTGTCGGTTTCTGCGTGAATAGTACGAACTGAAACCAAATGGTCATTTATAAACAGATCGGCAGGCTCTACATTCAATGGGCGTATTGTGTGAGCCAATGGAAAAACTTCGCGATTGTACTTGAGAGGTGTATCCGGTCCATCCAGCTCGAAATCGCTTATTTCTCCACGTTTGAGCGCTTTATAGATCGCATCCGATACGCGCAGAATATTTGTATAGCCGACAAGAGTACAGTTCTGATGCTCTGGATAGAAAAGGCTGACGCGACGTGAAGTGTTGACATCGTGCATTTCAGTTGCACGAGTACCCTCACCTCTTGCCGGCGGCGTCATGTGCCAACGGAAGCTGTAACCTGAGGCATCGTTGAATTCGACATCAGCTACAAATGAATAATCGCCGATTCTCTGCCAGCGGGTATCGACACCTTGAATGATCGGAAAAACAACGCGCAAATCCTTGAACATCGTCAGCTTGTCGGTCAGGTCTTTTTGAGGTGTCTTGACCGGTTGCTTTGCCGGAGCCGCCGGCTTGGAAGGAATTGCCGGTGGCGAAGCCTGTACCTCAGGACTCGTTAGAGGAGCCGGCTGAGAAGACTGCGGAGAAGGCCCGGGAGTAGGCGCGAACTGCGGGGCAGGTTGAGGCGAAGCTGTCGACTGAATGGGCACCTGAGCCGAAAGCGGCAAATTCAAAAAGAGGAAAGCCAAAAGAGCCGTCAGCGCGCATAAATTCAACCGGGTCGCCTTCACATCCATCTCCTAGAATGGTTCATTGCATACTTTGGCTGATTATTTCAGATAAGGATGGCTTGTACTGCCAAGCTTAGTTATCTATAGCCCGGTGCTTCGAATTGCTTTACAACATCCCGCGGGAAGGGACCGGTCGGCACATTTAATCTTAGGGCGCGAAACCCTGGCAGGACCTTTGTGTATCAGCTGTTAGACCGAGCGGATAACTGAGGAGGCGAAGGTCATGAATGCAAGAGAAAACAAGGCACTGATACTGGCAGCATTAGCAGTCATTAGCCTGGGTCAACCAGCTTTTGCTAGGGGTGGTGGTTTCGGCGGAGGTTATGGTGCCGGATTCACTGGCGGGTCGCACGGATTTGGTGGCTTCGGAGTGCATGGATTTAATGGCGGCTTTTCGCTTTCATCACAAGCAAAGAGCACCTCTGGAGAAGTGCAGGACCACAAACCAGATGGAGAACAGCCGATGCAAGCAGATCATGCCAACCGGTCAGACAGCAACTAACTGTTCATCATAGTCAAAAAAGCAATCATTCAAATTCAACCCACACCACATATGGTGGCATGCTCAAATTCGTCTGACAAACAAGACGATTGAGAAGGCAGGGTGACAAAACAGAGACTACTACCAGGTGTTCTGATCGGAAAGATATGAACTCTTCAGTGCCTGATAGGCAATGTATCCATAAACCAGAAATAGAAGAATAAAGCCGACTACGTAGAACTTGAAGCTGAACCTCAGTAGCGGTCTGACTAGAAAGTCAATTAAGATTATGCCAGTACTGGCGCCCATAGAACAGGACCCCAAGGTGGGAGAGAGGATGTTACGACGAATAACCAACCGCAAATGATAGCCGAGCACCGCATATGAAGTCACATAATCGAAGATAAAATCTTTCACTTGACTACCGTTAATGTTCCCCAGAAGAACTGTAAACCTATACTGGCAAAGCGTTTACGGAATTTTTAAGAGGACAGAGCCAGCACCATATCAGGTGACTCGAGGATTCCTTTGCAACCACTTTCGACTATTTCCCGAGTCAAAAAGAGGTAGAACATTCGGCTGCACTACTGCTTTCTCACCACTTCAAAAACTGGACTCGCACTCGACCCGAAAATCAAAGAACCCATACAGTCCAGATTTAATCTATTCTGAAAGCAGCTACAGTTTTGCCATTCAGCGCTTACAAATAGGCGCTAAAGTCTAGTGGCACATGAAAACCTGAACAAAGAAGTCGGTCTTTATATATGGCGCTTAGGCAGCTAATCGCTGTCCTCACTAACACGAACCTTTAGTCCAGGCGACAAACTCTGCAACTTATTAGCATCTTCCACGGTCCACAAATCCCCACCGACCTCAAGACTACTTAGCTTTCGCATCGATGCCAGCGCGGAAATTGATTTTGGCGATACCGAAGTCTTGCAGACATCAAGTACAGCAAGTGACGGCATTTGTTTGAAGTATTCAACAGACTTATCGGTGATTCTCTTGTTATTCCTAAGTCCCAGAATCACAAGATTTTTTGCATTGCAAAAATGACGAATGTCGTTGTCTGTGAGATCTAGGTCTCTACCTCCGAAATTGTTCAAGAATTTGCTTTTACCAATTTCCGGAATTAGGGAACTACCGCCCTTAATCCCAGAAATACCAATGGTGGCGAAGTTAGGAAAACACTTCAACAGCCTGACTCCTGCCGCAGTAACTCTAGTGTCTATGAATTCAGCGTTGAACAGGTTTGGACAATCCTTGATAAATCGCAGGCCGTCATCGCTGATCCTTGTTCCACAAAGATCTAAAAAGTTCAGTGCCTGCCAACGCGTGCAATACGCCAATGCCACCTCGAATTCCAAACCATAGTTAAAGGAAATTGCTTTGGGCTCGCGTTTCAAATTCAAACGACTTATGTCGTAATTGCCGAATGCTCTTAGAAGATTCGGATAAGCACCCAGCCTGCTCTGTATGACAGTAAGTGTTATAGGCGATTTTAATGGTATCTTGACAGTGCCTTTCGCTTCGCGCTCCTTGACTAAATTGCCATAAACATCAAAATACTCAAGAGTCCCGATTGGAAAAGTTGAGGGAAACTGAAACACCCGCAGAGCCGCAGGACCTTCTCCTTCAAGCCCCTGAAGATATTGCCCTGTATTGATTAGGTCACAGTCCTTCTCTAATTGCTCCGCGCCCTTATCCGGCTCATCTGTTTTCTTCGAAGAAACCTCTGTCGTTTGTCGTGGAACTAGTGTTCCCAAAACAATTCCAGCAGTGAGGCAGACAATGCCAACAATTACCGGCAATATCCAGGAATTTCCAAATCCATTCTTAGATCCAGATCTCGATATTTGACCCATAGTCTTCGCCATGGTCTTGGCCACAGTGTTAGTGCTGGTGGAGTCGACGGTCGAGCGCTGCAAAACAGCAAGATCCTCAGCAAGTTCTAAGAAATTCTGGTACCGCCTGTCCGGGTCCTTCTCCAGAGTCTTAGCAACGATAGCTTCCAAGGCATCAGGAAATTCTCTACCCATCGAGCCTTCTTTGAGGCTTGCCGGCAATTCACTCTGATGTTTCATCATCAAGTTGAGAGCTGTTTCTCCGTGAAAAGGCGGAGCGCCGGTCAGCACTTCGTACATGACACATCCCAGTGAATAGATATCGGTACGATGATCCAGTTTGGTACCGAGACACTGCTCAGGGCTCATATAGAGAGGCGTGCCGAAGATCTCACCTGTGCGAGTCAAGTTGACTGATTCACCGGACTCGCTGTCGGTCAATTTGGCAATGCCGAAATCCACTACTTTCGGAACATAAGGTTCATTCGCTCCGGCAGACTTGTCCAGCATGATGTTGCCGGGCTTTATGTCACGATGAATAATGCCCTCGCTGTGCGCATACGCAAGTGCAAAACATACGGGAATGAAAATATTCAGAATCTCTCCAATGGTCAGGGTGCCGGTTCTCCTGGTGTACTCGGAAAGGTTTTCCCCTTCGACCAGATCCATGATGTAGAAAGGATGGTGTGAAGGCAAAATTCCAAAATCATGTGCCCTGACTAGATTTGGATGATTCAGCTTCATCGCGGCCTGTGCTTCCTTCTGAAAGCGACGGATTGCCACGTCCGGATAATCCTGCCCAGAAAGAGTTTTCAGTGCAAACAACTGACGAAAGAAAATCTGCTCGACCTTGTAGACGGCGCCCATTCCGCCGTGACCGAGCACTTTTATTACCTTATATCGTTCGGCAACAATTTCTCCGCCCTGCAAGAGTGGAAAATTAGCGTTGCCGACGAAAGGTCCTGAGACAACAGTCTCGGCGTTGTTTTTTGCCTGGTCGGCTGAAATTCGATTTCCAGAGTCCATATGAAGTGGAATGGTAAGAAGGCTTCTATAGCTATTTACCATTCTTGCGGCTTTCTAAGCCGTTCTTCAGCGAGGATTGGCAAAGCCGGCGCTTTTTCGTCTTTGAGCCTGTTTTGTCAGCCAGTCTTCGACAATATCAGCTGTTCGAACCGAATATTGCCCCTTCTCGAAGATCAGGTGCTCTGCTTCATCAACCAGAACATAATTTTTGTATGGCGTCTTTAGTGCTTTGAAGAGGCGTTCGGTTCCGTCAGCTTTTGAAAGTTTGTCCTTTGCACCCTGGAGCATCAGTACAGGAACAGTGTCGATACGTCTGGCCATCTCATCGCTATGATTCATGAAAGCTGCAAACTGAGCCATTTGCTTGGGTGTCATCTCTTTTCTGGCTCTTGGATCGTTGAGCCAATTCTCTCGTAAACGCTTGTCGCTGGTCGCCTTCTCAATCACCTTTTCACCAACATTGAACTTCGAGTTGGGACGCACCATTCGTAAGGCGACTTCCATCGCCGTTTTCTTGCCACCATAGAATTCCGCCCCTGGAACCGAAGCAATCAGACCTGACACGCATTCGGGGAAAAGAGCGGTCGCCTGAAGTGCAATTGCGCCACCCATTGATTCGCCAAGCAAGAACACAGGAACTCCAGGATTCATGGTCTTAACCCAGTAAATGGCACTGCGCAAATCCATCATTGTTTGATAGAAATCGAGTTTCTTGTCTTCAGAAGGTTCACTCATCCAGCTGCCAAAACCCCTGACGTCGATTGCATAAGTAGAGATGCCTCGCCTGGCCATTTCGTTGGCAAAGCCGGAGAAAGATTCTTTATGCAGTCCGAAACCATGGATAGAAACAATTGCCGCGAGCGGCTCCTTTGTTTTTGCCGGCCATGAGGTAAATGAAGTTTCAATAGGCGAAGATTTGCCGGGCAGAGCATCCGTCTGACCACGAGAGACAGTCGAAGAAACAGAATTAGAGACCGACGGAGTCTTAGATACCGGCTCAGAGATGGAAGTCTGCGCCGGTCTTTTAATCTCGAAATCGCTTGTACTCAGGGGCAATGGTTTGCGAAGGGGAGCAGATTGCGCAGCGCAAAGGGACAGAGCGAGGCCGAGAACAAGAGCCGGACCTCGCCACAGCAAGAAATACTCTGACCTTGAGTGCATCACAAAACAGTCCATGTTGCCAATTTAGAGTATATCAAGAGGCTCACGGGCAGGCGCTTTTTATAAATATCTACAGCTCTTGCTGCCAATTCCAATTAGTGAGACGTTTGTTAGAATCAAGCTTTTTCGTCTCCACATCCAGGTTAGGCAGTTCGGCAATCAGTTTCTGCACTTCCGAGGCAGGCCAATTTTCTTTGCTGATTGTTAACACCCGCAGATTGGGCATAGCCTTGAGGGTCTCTTTTGCCGCCGGTGTAATACCGGTAGCTGCAACGTTCAAGACAATCAAATTCTTGAACGGTTTGATTCCTTCGTTTGAAATTTTCGGATTGGAATCAACAGTCAAAAAATGCAAATTATTGATCTTGCTAAGTTGATTCATATCGCTGTCATCCAAACCGGTGTCAGCTAGATTCAGAATCTCCAAGCGCTTACTCGTGGTCATTTTAGGAATAAGAGTCTTTGCACCGGCTACTCCTTTCAGACCAAGTATTCTCATCTCAGGAAAGTTTTTCAAAGTTTGAATCGACGCTGCAGTCACTTTAGTTTCTGAAACATCGATGGAATCCAGCTGCGGAAGGTCCTTTATGAAGGCGAGCCCTTTGTCGGTGGTCGGTGTTCCAAAAACAAAAATCTCTTTCAAACTTTTCAATTCTGCAACATGGGCAAGACTGGTATCGAATACGAAGCCTACATCTTCGAGTTTGGATGACAAATCATTAGTGATATGCAGGTGACCAAGGTCGCCGGAATGAAATCCCTTCAGCAAATGTGGATAACTGTACAATCTGCTGGCCGGAACCTTGAGGTAAGTATCAGCCTGCAAGGGGACGCGGACATCGAATTGCGCGGCGATTGAATTATCATTCCTGACTGTAGGATGGGTAAATTTGAATACGCCTACATCGAATGATTTGGGAAATTTGTAGATCTGAACAGGATCGCTGCTAGCGTTTTCCAGAGTCAGGTATCGCTCGTTGCCGACATTCAAAGCTTCTTCGTATTTGACCTTTAATGAGTCAGAAAGAGGATTTTCAGCTTTTTTCTCTACCTCCACCGGCTTTTGCTTGCCGGCAATCATCCAGCCGAAAAGACCGCCGACAATAAGACACCCGGCACAAGCAGCGACTATGTAGTAAGGTGTTTTTTTGACCTTCTCTTTAGCCGCCGGCATTTGAAGAGCTGGTATGTCTTTAACAGTGCGGATCGTCGCGTTGCTGTTTTTCTTAACAGCTGAAGTTTCGCTCAACTGCTGTTTGAAATTTGCCAGATCCAGAGCAAGGTCGAGAAAGCTTTGATAGCGACTATTTGGATCCTTTATTAGTGTTTTGCCAATTATCGCTTCCAGAGCATCCGGAAATTCTCTTCCCAAAGAAGCTTCTTTGAGGCTGGCCGGCATCGCCGTTTGATGCTTCATCATGAGATTGAGGGCTGTATCACCATGAAAGGGTGGCGCACCAGTGAGCGTCTCATACATTACGCAACCAAGCGAATAAATGTCAGAGCGATGATCGACTTTCACACCGGTGCATTGCTCCGGGCTCATATATAGCGGTGTTCCAAAGACTTCTCCGGTGCGAGTCAACGTCATCGAATCGGCATCTTCGTTTTCCGCCATCTTAGCGATACCGAAATCAACGACCTTAGGCGTGTATCCGCCAGGCTCTTTTGGACTGAAGGCGAGCATGATATTGCC
>CAZBOX010000031.1:0-32811 GCA_964493595.1 uncultured Candidatus Obscuribacterales bacterium
AGGGCCAATCTAATGCCTCTGCAATTGCATAAGCAGCAGAGCCGAGTAAAACCGGAACAGCCAAAAATCCTGTGCCCACAAAACCAGCGGCAAAGAGATACTTCGCTGCCGGACCCAGCAGCGGCTCCAGTGCTTTAGCAGCTTGTGCCGCCGATTCCACCTGAAATTGACCGCTCTTGAATAGCGTGGCCGCAGTAGTCATTATTATGAAATACATCACGCAGTTGGAGAAGAACATGCCGGCCGCGATATCGGCTGTAGCAAACTTCAAATCAGCGTCGGAAGCACCTTTTCGATCTTCGACCTTGCATAATCCCGCATCTTTTTCTTCATCCACTTCACTATTTGCTTGCCAGAAAAACAGATAAGGGGAAATAGTCGTTCCGAGAATTGCCACCAGCGCAGCTATATAACCTGGCTTCCAGCTGATATTCGGAATGAAAGTGTCTTTAAGCACGGTAGCACCGTCGATTCTGCAAAAGAACGCCGTTATCACATACGCGAAAAGGCTGAGAGTAAGCCACTTGAAGACGTTGGCAAGACTTCTGTAGGAAAATAAGACGAGCGATACCAAAAGAATTACAGAAATAGGAATTATTGCCAACTTCGGAGAAATAGCAGGAAAAATCAAATTTATTCCTGCCGCCATCGCACCAATATCAGTACCGGCATTAATCACGTTCGCCACAGCAAGAAGAACGATTGACGACCAGAGAATGGCGGGATGATAGTGCCGCTTAAGGACTCCGGAAAGCCCGCGTCCGCTGACCAATCCAACTTTGGAACAGATATACTGAACGCTGAGCATAAGTGGAAAGGTGAAGAGCGCCATCCACAAACAGCTGTAACCATAGCCTGCTCCCACCGTTGAGTAAGTAGCGATTCCGGACGGATCATCATCCGAGGCGCCCGTAATCAGACCTGGCCTCATGATTTTGAACGTCCGTTTTATAGGATTGCGTTCAGCCTTTGCTTCTTGAGTCCTCGGAGCTTCGATTTTTGGATTATCTAACTGGCGATTCGACACTCTCTTTCTCTTGAGTCAATTACCTTTCCAAACCCACGAGACTTAAATTCGTGAGTGGAGTTCCTAAATTCTCGCCAGCATACGAATTTGGTAGGAACCGCACAGAATGCGGAGAGTCTACACATTGCCAATGGAGGTAACGTGATGGATGAAAAAGACATGCACGAGGATAAAGCGAGCAGCGCAGCCGGCGACGTAGAATCGACAACGCGTGATGACAAACATATGGAAGAATCGAAAGAATTCGAATCTATGATCCCCGCGTGAGAAAAGCAGCACCATACCTCATTCAGGTATTAATTGGGAAACAATGGAAACAAAAGCTATGAACGCACAAGAAATTGGCAAAAAGAAATGGACGGTCAAACACGACGACAATGACATCAGCTTCGAAACACTCGATGCTGCTATCTGGTATGCGGCAGGTGCCGCATCGGTTTCTAACTCGATAAGACAGATAAATACAAGAGAAAAACTAATTACGTTGCTGCCGGTAGAGCCGAAGCACGTTCAACCGAAATTATTTTCCCCAGAGCAGAAGTGTGCAGCATAATTAGCAGTCATGCCATTACACGATATTGCCTACGATACATTCTTCGGCAAATTCTGTGCTCTGCGGATCAAGTTCGGGTTTGGAAGCCATCCATGATCGTATGACCGCTTCAGTGCCAGGATGACGCAGATGACCAAGACCATGTAGAGCACCATGCTGGCATATTTCCGTGTCGAGTTTCAAGGTCTGGCAGAGAGTTTCGAACATCACATTTTGAATGCTGGGACCTTCTGCTTCTTCCGAGTGCACATGAGTGATTGAATATTCATCGGTGAAGGAGTCCCACCACATGAAGCAAGCCGTGTGAAGCGGTTTGATCGAAAACAGGTCTTTATAGAGGAAGTACATCGCCCTCACACATTCTTCTCGCACGTCACAGGGGATCTCCTCTTCCCAGAGAACCTCCGAAATTGCCCCAGGCATGAGGCAAGAACGCATTGCGGCAAGCCCTTGCTCGAGCTGTTCATCGGAAAATTTTTCGATCAAAACCTGCGGTTGTTTGAACAGCTTGGTGTAATAATCGACAAGCTTTATCGGCTCAAACGTGACGTCTAGATCATCCGACCAGTACCAGTATTCATCATCTTCATTTGCAGGAACGGGATGATCAAAGATGTAATCAATAAATTGGTCGAATGTTGCATTAGTGAGATCGTAACTCGGCATTATCTACTCTCATCAAGAAATTACTTGTGCTGCAATTGCACTCCAAAGAATAAAAGGGCGCCCTGGATGTAGAAACATCTCTACCTTTATACCCCCGACATCCCAGTGGCAATGCATAAATAGCAAAGCCTCAACCTGTCGGCATTCCGGGATTTAATCTTTCACATTTCAGCAAACTGCCGCGCCGTTCTGTCCCCGCAGTACGAGACTGGCAGCACCGACAATTGCAGCGTCCAAACCAAGCTCTGCGCAGACCACGCTGCAAGCGGCAGGCCCTGGTAGGGCATGCTCTTTCAGTACTGCGCGTGCCGGCTCCAGAAGCCAGTCGCCAAGCTCAGCAAGCCCGCCTCCAATGATAATCAGATCGGGATCAAGTGCGTTCGCCAGGCTCACCAAACCATAGCCCAGATATTCGCCGGTTTTCTCTATAGCCTTCCTTCCTGCGCCTTGAGGGTTTGTGCGCGCGTCTTTGAGAACATCATGTCCTGTTAAGACAACGTCTCTATCACCCGACAACTCCTTCCATGTCTCAACGAGACCCGGACCGCTGCAATAAGCTTCCAGCGTGCCACGCGCTCCGCCTGTATCACGTCGGGCAGCCGGATCAATCGAGAGCAAAATGTGTCCGAATTCGCCGCCACTCCAGTGTGCACCATGATGTAGCCCGCCTCGGGTCAAAAGCGCACCGCCTACGCCTGTGCCGAGAGCAAGAAAAACAACTGTGCCGTTTGCACAATTGCGTGCCGCACCAAATTTGGTTTCGCCCAGAGCAAGAACATTGACATCATTATCAACCGAGGCAGGAATGCCGAGCTCATTCTGGAATGCATCAGCGATACGCATCCCCTTCCAACCAGGGATCACATCTGTTGCAGAAAATACCGTTCCTTGCACAGCATCGATCTGCCCTCCGGCTCCGATACCTACGGCCTCTAACGGCTGCTTCGCCGACGACATCAAGGACTTAGCCACAGCAACAGCAGTTGCAAGTATTTGAACTCCACCCTCTTTAACCGGCGTGGGTCTCTCTTGCCTAGCAACAACCTTGCCATCTTGCGTAACTATGCCGCCGGCTATTTTGGTGCCGCCGATGTCTATGCCAATGCAGTGCATCCTTCACTCCTAGAGCCCGCGCCAAAGCAATTGATTTTACAACGCAGCGATGCAATCAGAGCCAGGCAGTCAATCACAGCCAGTGCGAAAGATCAGGCAATCGATTAAAATATGACATCACATTACATCTTGAATTCATGACGAGAAAGACTTTATCCAGCGTTTTCTTTTCTCTTGCCCTCTGTTTTTTCACAGGCAGCAGCGCTCTGGCAGCCGAAGGAGACGCGAGCGAACCTATTGCTCTTTGCGATAAACAAATAAGTGGCAAAGAAGAACCAAAGGGTCAAAGCCGTTTTTACTCATTTACAGCCGGTCCTGGCGACGTCAACATCAAGATCGAAGGATCTACCGATTTTTATTCGACTGTCATGCGAGTGGTTTTGCGCGACACAAAGTCACGCGAACTTGCAGATATTTCATTTCCTGCAATAAGCGATGACTCTGCCAAAACAGCAACGGTACATCTTTCAGCTAAACAAAATTTGGTCATGCAGGTCATGTTTGCAGTCGATGTAGGTGTGCATATCAATTACAAATTGACTCTGAACGGCAGCGCATTCTCGGATAATTCGATGCTCGCGGCCGCCCCGTCGGCATCTCGGTCTGCATTTTCTACAACATCCGACTCGAAGACAACCACAGTACAAATCAAAGATTTCCCGGACAAGATTGATGAAGGTGTCAACAAGCCTATAGACGACAAATGGGCACTGATAATTGGTATCAGCAAGTTTCAAAAACCGGAAGTAAATCTCAAATATCCAGCCAAAGATGCCGCTGATCTCAGAGAATTTCTTATCAAAGAAGCGAACTTTTCTAGCGATCATGTGAAACTTCTGACCGACGAAAAAGCCACCAAAGCAAATGTGTTGGCTGAAATAGGCGACAAATGGTTGCCGCGAGTTGCTCATCCCAACGACCTTGTCCTTATCTTCATATCCACTCACGGCAGCCCTTCCAGTGTCGATTTAGAGGGTCTCAACTATCTCGTAATGCACGACACTGATCCAGCCAGCCTTTACGCTACTGGTCTTCCGCTGCAAGATCTGGCGGCAGCCGTCAAACAGAGAGTGCACGCTAATAGAGTAATCCTGATAGTGGATGCTTGCCACAGCGGTGCGGCAAATCCTGCAAAAGGACTGACAAGAATAGGAAATTTCGACAGCAATTCATTGCTGCTCGGAACCGGTCAGTTGATTATTTGCTCGAGCGAACCAAACCAGGTATCGTGGGAATCCAAACGCTATGAAAATGGTGTCTTTACTCGTCAACTAATCCAGGCACTAAGAGCGAAAGGCGGGAAAGTTGCCCTCGGTGAAGCATTCGAAAAATTGAAAGACTCAGTGGTCAGCGAAGTTTTAAAAGATCGCGGCGAATTGCAGAGTCCGGTCATGAAGATGCACTGGAGCGGGAAGGATCTGATTCTTTCCGCTCCCCCGTCTAAACCGCACTGAATTATGAACGAAGGTCGTCGGCGCTTTCTTTGCCGAATTGATTCGATAACCAGCTCAAGGCCGAGCGTCTTTGCGTCTCGTTCTTGTGTTTGTCCAGGACCATAAAGAGCAATTTGCTGCACTGCCTGGCAGGAAGCTGCTTGATCAATTCGAGAGCATCTCCCAATTCGATCTCGTTAGACTCGAAAGTCTCAGTTGCATCCTCCAAAAGGGTGGCACATTTTGCTGGAGAGGACGATGACAGCAATGCCGCACATTCAAGCAGCAAATGAAATTTCATAGATTCACTTTGATTTTTTCGAATCATATCCAAGACATGTTCGAATTCATTGTCGGATTGTAGACCGACTTTATCCATGGTTGCCACCACTTGCATGCAAGCTTTCACACACAACTGTTCTGAAGAACACTTCGTCGCCTGTTCGGATGCAAGAGCAATGAGCTCTCTGCTTCTGCGCGGGAAATCGTTATTAAAGACGACCGCAAACGTACACATGAGAGTGACGACTCGCTCCGGTAATGTAGCAGAGAGACAGACTTTTATTACCGATGTAAACCTGTCGTCTGCGACTCTGGGATTCATAACGACGAATGGAATTATCGGACTATCGGCTCCGGTTTCCATTCTCTGGCTCAGGTAGTACGAGTCTTGAGCATTGATATTTTCCATGTTCTTGAGCAGTTCATCCCAGAGCTCTTCAGCCAGGAATTTATTGTCATCATGATCAAGAGAGGCCGCAGCTTCAGCAATATTGGAAAGATGCAAAATTCTTCCAAAAGCATCCTCGTCCATTTCTTTTAGCAGATTGAAAGCTCTTGTCAGCAGTTCGAGAGCTTCTGATCTGTCGTAGGTGACCACGTATGGCACAAGAATGGTTTGTGAGAGAAGGGCTCTTTGGGGTCCGCCAAATCCCCAGAAATCATTCGGGTCGTTTTCTTCCAAGCGTATAGAATTTTCCACAGCACGCTTGCAAAACTCAGGCAATTTATCGGGCGCGTGCTTTTTGGCCAGACTGAGCAGACTCATATAAGTCTGATCTTTGGCATCAGTCATTTCAATGTCCTGCAAGTAGGCCTCTGACTCAATCAGCAATTCACGTGCGAATTGAGGAGACAGCTGAGCTATGTCACCTGCCAATTCCATCAAAAAATTTGCTTTGCCGAATTCTTGATCGCCGCTTTCGATAATGCCTTTTCTAGCGTCCTGGGCGATTTCCATAGCCGCTTTCGGGTCTTCTTCAGCCAATTTCTGGGCGACTTTGGCAAGAGCGGTATGCACGATCGGGTAATTGCGGCTTTTCAGATATGTTGTGATTTCGAGCGCTTTGAGCGGAGCCACATCGGCAAATTCACAGGCAGCAAGATTGAGCGTAGTATCGTCTTCGGTCGGGTAAGGCTCGACCCAAAGTTCATTGAACGCGCGCACAGCGGCATCGCCGTCGATTTTGGGCAGATACCACATCAAATGGACAAGCGCTCGTGTCCTGTCTTTGTCCTTCAGTTTGTCCTTAAGACCGAACAGATATTCAATGCAAAAACGTTTGAATTCAGGGCTTTGCGGTGGCACCTTGGCGCAGTCGTTTACCAGGGCATACAACCGGCTCATTGCATCATGGATAGATTCAGAAGCCGACCAAATCCCGCGCAACAATTTATCGTTTTCGTGTTCATCATCGCAGGGCTCCGGCATCGCCACCACACTTGGTGACGTTACTATGACCGCGCTATTGCCCCATTTTGAATATTCTCTCCAACCTTCATCATGGCGTATCTCGAGCCGAGGTTTTAATTCCGAAGCATCCTCGAGAATACGTCCGAGAGCCGCTCTTGCATCTTCATCGCCAGATGCGTAATAGAGCAAAATCCTCTCTCCCCTCGTTTGAAGTTCTCCAAAATATGCGCCGGCACCGGCGCGATGAAAACGAGAGGCAATCGCCAGACGCAGGCTCCAGATCTTCCAGCGCATCGACTTGGAAGGAACCTCGGCTTTATCATCTGTCGGTATGTGCACGGCGACAAGCCAATTCATTTCCAGAGGGGAAACACGCTCGCTCAAGGAGCGATAAATGTTTACCAGCCATTCTCTGCCCTCAACTTCGCGCTTTTCAATCTGCCAGTCAGAAAGCTCATAGATGGTGATGCCTACTGGTCCCGCCGGGTTTTCATCAGAAATCCAACGTCCCCAGACTTCATCAGGGTGCTGTATGTCCGACACAGCAGTCTTGCGAACATTCGCCCAGCGTTGGCTCATCTCCAGATCGTTTTGCGCATCATAAATTTCAGTGAGATAGCCGGCAATCTGAAAGTAACGACTCATCAATTCAGGGTTTATCGGAATGCGAGCTTCCGGCGATTCCCAGGAAGGCGTGTCGAAACCGTAATACTGATCGATCAATTCAATCATTCGATAGCAGTCTGCTCGCGCCCCCTCCAGGTCGTCGCGCGAAAGCTTTATCGTAGCCAGAATTCCCCAGGCATCGATTTCCTCTTTAGTCAGAATGCTCAGAAAATCTGCTTCGAAGACCTGTCGGTAAGAATGCTGACGGCGACAATCAAGAGCTATCGGATCACTTTCGAGCGCGGCGAAAAAATGGTTGACTTCCTTTTCAGCCGTGTCGAAATCACGGCTTTCTACAGCATCTAGAGCTCTGAATAAAGGCACTTGATGGGGTAGAGCCATCGTTTAACCAGACCACCGAGATTCATTTCTAGACGGCTGAAGCCGCACTCTGAAACTTAATAATGCTAGCAGAGCTTGACTTTCCGTGCGTTAGAGGGGAGGAAATTTAGCCGGCGCGGGTTCTATTTTCTAATCAAAATGCGACCCGAGGAACCTCACCCTTGCTCGGCAGTCTCTGTCCTCATGAAGTTAAAATCCGTCCTGGGACTATCCCTGGCAGCCTGGTTTCTGGTTCTTTTGTGGGGAGAAGCAAAGCGCCCGCTGCGCCCGAGCCTCGAGCCCAAGGGACGCCGTATGGCCAGAAATATTGCAATCGCCGGACTGGCGGGTATTCTGCTTCAATTGACCGAATTGCCACTGACTCTCTGGCTGACGAAACGTGTCGAAACCCGGCGGCTCGGTCTTCTCAGCGGCAAAAGTTTACCTGCCTGGCTGTGCATACCCTTATCAGTTGCCTTGCTTGATTACACGCTCTACATCTGGCATGTCATTAATCATAAAATTCCGGCACTCTGGCGTTTTCACGTTGTTCATCATGTAGATCTCGATATGGACGCTTCGACAGCCTTGCGATTTCACTTCGCCGAAATGGGCATCTCAGTCGCCTGGCGCCTCGTGCAAATAAGATTTCTAGGCATTGGTCGAGCGAGCCTCTTGGCATGGCAAGCATTTTTGATGTTCTGCATAATGTTTCATCACTCCAATATTCGACTACCATTTGCGTTTGAAAAGCGGTTGAATGCAATTCTTGTTACGCCGCGCATGCACGGAATTCATCACTCGGTGATCGAGGAAGAAACAAATTCCAATTGGTCAAGCGGGCTAACCGTTTGGGACAAGATACATGGGACTTATAGAGCATTCAGCGAGAAACAGTCAGGAAAGATAGTGATAGGGGTTCCCGCTTATCGAGAAAAGACCGAGGTCGGCCTCATATCGATGATAGAGTTGCCTTTTAAAAGACAGAAGCCGACTTGGAAATTCGCCTGCAAAATTCAAAAAGACAATAATGAAGCCTGACGACAAGAATGGAAACCTTCCCCCAGATAAGCGCCCTTTTCGCGTTTTTGTCATAGCCGGATCAAATCGGCGCCAGTACAACTGTCCCGGTGTCGATTCAAAGGCGCGCGCCTTGATGCTGAGGATGGTAGAGAAACTACCGCAAGACTGGGAGATAGATCTGGAGGACCTGGGCAATGTTTACGGGCAGGAACGTATTCAAAGCTGCAATTCCTGCGTTTCTACATCGATGGCCTTATGTGTCTGGCCCTGCAATTGCTATCGTCCGAATGACAGGGCTGAGCCCGATTTGATGTGGAACCTCGACATGTACGCGCGTCTTGATCTGGCGGATGCGTGGGCGATTATCGGACCGGTCAACTGGTATGGGCCCAGCAGCAGCTTGAAACTTATGTTCGACAGGCTTGTCTGTATGAGCGGTGGCAATCCGGACGAGGATTCCATAGAACACAAGAATCCTGAGCTGGCAATGCAACTTGAAAGTTCCCCACGATGGAAAGAACTGACCGCTAATCATCTGGAAGGAAGGACCGCTGCATTCTATTGCTACGGTGACAGAGGCGGCACTGAAATAGACGAGGACGGCAGGCCGAAACTTCTCCAGCACAAGGATTATTTCAATCCTGATCAAGAGCCTTTTGAAAATGAACGTGACACTTATGCACCGCTTGTCTGGCAATGCCGCTACAGCGGCATCGAAGTTCCGGACCAGCTATGGACTTACACCGTAGGTGGTGCGGGCAAGAACTATAGTGACAATCAAGCAGAGGACATGATTAACGACGGCACATTCATGCAAGAGTTCGACCTTTGGACAGAACGCTTTATCGCATTTGTGCAAAACAAGGGGAAAGTCCAGCCCGGCAAGCATCGGGCTTACGGAGTGAAACGCGGCAGCCCGTTTGTGAAAGAAATTCCACTGGCCTGGCGAGAGATCAAAATGAGATTCGGCAATCCGCCGGCAGGTTCATCACCGGACAAGCAACAGCGCCTGGGCATCAACAAAGACGTTACTCTCTTTCCAAAAGGAAGTGAGCAATCGCGGTATTACAAGAAAAAGGAAATCAATTGAAATTCCGCACAGCTTTCAAAGTTCTTGCAACGCTCACTACTCTGGTATGCGGATCACTGGCTATTGCACTGTTTGTACCGCCTGTAAGAAACAAAGTTTTCAGCACAAAACTGTGGCCATGGCGACTGCCCTGGGATACGAACGAAGAAGAACTGGCGGCAATTCGCCGGCTGAGCCGGCCCGGTGATGTTTTGATCGAATCGAATCTACACGGGTGGCAATGGATGGCGCTCAGTCTGGCGACAACCAGGACATCCTGGGTGCATGCCGCACTCGTCGGCGACGACAAGCAAATTTTGACTGTGCACAAATTAGCAATCGAAACCGACTGGGATATTTATCTCGACTGGGGATCTACACGACTGGCACTGATAAGACCGCCTTACAAAAATCAGGAACAGTCACAGATGGCGATCGATTTTATTCGAGGAAAACTCGGTACTTTATACGATCCTTCTTTTCGAGAACATGCAGGCAATTGCAACGGTCTGGTAGCAAGCGCGCTCCTTCATTCAGGCATTGATGTCGAAGAGCGCACAGTTTGTGGAAGAAGGCTCTTTACTCCGGACTGCTTCTTCAAAATACCGGGAGCAGCAGTTGTCTGGCACAGCGACAAAAATAGACGCGATGGCTTATAATTTCGTCCTCACCTCAGAACAAGCGGGTACCGCCATGAGAAAAAACGGTTTTGCAATACTGTTAGCAATAGCGTGCTTGACTTTCACTCAGCCTGTCAAGGCTGATGATTCGAAAGGCTCAGACAGAGCAGCTATAGCTCAAGCCACTATAGATACTGCCAACACTGCCGGTGGCATCATTGTGTCGACTACACCGTCATTGGAAGGATTCAGGATAAGAGAATATCGCGGTATCGTGCGCGGTGTCATGGTGAGAGAGCCGAATACGATTCAACAGTTCAAAGCCGGCTTTCAAGGAATGTTCGGCGGCAAAATCAACTCTTATATCCGCAACTGTGAAACCGGTCGCCAGGCGGCCTATGACGCCATGGTTCAACAAGCTCTCTCAAAAGGATGCAATGCAATTGTCGGTGTCAAATACGATTCTGACGCTTTTCAGGGCGGATCAAATGATTTCGGCACCGAGATCGTCTGCTATGGAACCGCCGTTGTAATTGAAAGAATCTCTCAACCCTAGGGTAAGAATTTCACACAACAGAATGTCAGCGCAGGAATCGCACATGCTGCCAAAAGCAGAACTGCAACAGCGCGCCCAAATCCTTTCGGAATAAGGAAAGAAAGGACCAGGAAGATAAACGAGAGAATGGTGAATATAACTACCGGAGCCATTGTCAAAAACAGCACGAAATTGGAGTCCAGCTTGTCCATCAAAAGCCAGACGACAATCGGTCGCATTCCCTGCTCTCCATTGTAGGGCAATGAAGGCGCTCCGATAGGTTTATATTCCTTGCCATCTTCGAGGGCGTATAAATAAGCCATTTTGCCCTTAGCACTGCGGATGGGTAGTCCATCCTTGCCTATCAGTTGAACAATGAAGGCTTGTATGGTGCCTCTCGGACTGAGGAAATCAACCGCATAACAGCGTATCTCTCCGGGGTGAGCCTTGGGAGTGTCTTTAGGAATGGCACCGGACAGGAGTTCGTCATAGAATTTGGTGCGAGCATGATCAGCGTCCAGCGAAACAGTTATGCCCTTGCCGACAACTATAGAGTGAAATGTCGGCACTTCTTTCTTCTTCGAATATGGGTTCAAGTACTGAAGGTCGGCGGCGCCACCTATCAAAGTGCCACTGGCAGGATATTTCTTCGTCCTGGTGAAAACGAAACCGGCATATTGGCCGACAATATCAAGCTTGTTGGCGATCTGAATTTCAGGTCCGCCGTGCAGATACAATTTCGCATCATCTTCATCAACCAGACCGTCATCAGTCTTGTACATGCAAAATTGCTTTTGTCCGGCTTTGCCTAATGAAAGATCGACAGCGTCACGCCAATCGTCGAGATAGAATCGCAACCTCGCTTTCAGCTTGTTTTCACCAATCGTGAATTCGCAAGTCGACTCGTCCAGCAAATTGAAAGTCTTGGCAGAATCAACAGAAATATATTTGTGTTGCATGGCCAGAAAGGCTTGCTCTGGAGTCAACTTTCTGGGGATGAAATTATAGAGGCAGTAAAAACCGCCGATTACAAGCGCCGCCATCATCACTAGCGCTCCGGCCGCTTTTGCCGATGTCGTGCTGGGATCGACTAACTGCTGGACAGGTTGATCAGGGTCACGCTTACCAACGAACATGCTGGCGATTGAGCCCATAAGCCCACCCATATCAGGTCCGCTTGCAACTGGCGGAGCCGCCATATTGCGCGAAGACATCGAGCGGATCGAACGTGCGCTGGTAGCGGCATTGGACGTTGAAGAAGCTTTTTGAGAATCAATCGAATTGTCTGTATTGGGAGCAATATCCAATTGAGGCTCGGGCGCAGACACTTCGGGCTCGCCGGCGGCGAATGACTGAGAGAACCCAGGAGCCACATCACTGGCCGGCGGCGCGAAATTTGCGGTCTTAGGAAATTGCGGAGAATCAATTGATGGACTGTTAAATTGAACGCTCGGCATTACCGGCTGAGGAGTAATTTCCGGTTGCGGTGCCACAAATGGCTGTGCAGGCTGAACAGCCGGTGGAGTTTGCTCAGGCTCCGGCGTCCCCCAATCATCGAATTGCTCTGCGGGCTCTCCCCACGTATCTCCTTCCATTTGGCTCCAATCATCAGTGACCGGAGCTTCCGCCTGAGGCGGTGATGGAGCTACTACTGGTGGTGCCGGGACGGCTGCATGCGTCCCGGAAACGGAATTAGCGTCGACAGGAATTTCCTCATCGAAGTCGGCAAAATCAGCTACATCGCCAATTTGCTCTTTGTTGATGCTGGCTGCCGGAATCGCTCCCTGTGGAGGCACACTCGGGCGAGAGAACATGGCCGTTTCTTTGATCGGTCTTGAAAGCACATCACCTGTGGCAGCTGCAGGAGGAGAGACGGCTGGTGGCGAAGGAGGGGAAGCAGGCATAGCCGGTTGTGGTTGCACCGGCTGTGGTGGCGGAATCGGCACCGGAGATGGTGGCGCCGGCGGTACAGGAGCAGATTGAGCCGGCAAATTGGGTTTTGAAAACATTGCCGTTTCTTTGACCGGTTTTGCCAGAACGTCTGGCTGAGCAGCAGGTTTTGCCGGTTCGGGCGGCGGTGGCGAATCTGGGCTCAGAGCACGAAAAGTATAGGTGTGCTCTGTAGTAGGAGGCGCGTCTGGAACCTTGCCCTTGTCAGTAACCAGAGTGGTGACATCCACTTTGCCGTTCTTTACTGATGCCGCAAGGCGAAGCAACTTTTCCGACTGTTCTTGCTTGCCGACTTTGAGGCTGACTGCGGCAATGCGTTCTAGCGCAGAGCCAATGGCAACGACGTTGTGATTCTGCAGCGGAGCAGTCACATTGATAAATCGCTGATTAAGCTTGATAGCTTCGGAAAATTTTCCCCAGGCAGTATAAATTTCAGACAAGGACTCTGCACAATAAGCCATGCCATCCGGATAAAACTGCAGTTTTTCGAAAACGGCGCGCAGCATCGGCTCAGCGGCTGCATAATTTCCACCGCTGTATACCTGCTTTGCATTCTCCAGCTCCTGGAGAATGTAATTAGGATCACTTTGAGGGTCAGTACTCATCGGCAAATAGAGGGCACGCATCCTTGCAGGCAAAGCCTACCCATCAAGCTTAGCAGCCCGGGGGCTAGGTCGTCGATTATCAGCCGGCATTGAGAATATATAGAGGGCAAAATCAACCTTTCGGCTGATCTTGCCCTCATCTGCTCTCAATTTTTATGCGACCACTAAGCTGCCTTGCGAATAGGCAGGCGCTTGTCTTGTGTGCGTTCTCGTGTCACGGCTCTTGGAAAAACGAGACTCTGCGGGTTTTTAACCGGGTCAAACCCTTTTGAATCTTGCAATAGGTTGAGCGCCCGCTCCTGGGAAGTTTCACCAGAAGTGAACATCTCAGCAAAAATATTCTTGAGAGCGTCCAACAAATGAGAAGAGGCGCGCTCGACATTCATTGAATGTTTTTCCTGGTCATTTACTTGCATTCTCATTGGACCTCCTTGCTTCGTTTATTGGATGCAACGTCATCCGCAACGCCGCTTTCGTCTCACATGTGCCTAATGACACGAGTGGCATGATAAAGTTCCAAGAAAATCTCGCTTGACAACGCGTTTTTAAGATCGCCATTCCAGCATCGATCCACTGCGCTAAAACGCAAGAGCGGGAGTTTTTGCAAATTCTCCCGCTCTCTATATATGTATACGATATGCGAAATTCTTGCGCAGTTACCAGAGATAGCAGCGCTTGTTCTTCGGCAGCATCATCGTGCCTTCACCTTTTATATCGAACGCCTTCTCGAATGCATCCATGTTGGCCAGAGTACCGTTGACACGATACTTCGGAATCGGATGCGGGTCTGTGGCTGCCATCATGTGCTCTTTTTCCGGCCGAATATTGGTCGCCCAGGCTTGAGCAAATGACAGGAAAAATCTCTGCTCCGGAGTGAATCCTTCTTTGTCCGGAGTGCGAGGCTTGCCTGCCAGAATTTTTTCCAGTGCTTTATAGGCTATCGTCAAACCGCCCAGGTCGGCAGCAGCTTCTCCTGCAACCAATTTCCCTTTCAGGTGGGTATCACCATCCACGGTGTAACCATCATATTGATTCTCAATGAGAGCGATTTTCTCTTGAAAGCGCTTTTCATCACCGGCAGACCACCAGTTTTTCATGTTGCCCTGCGCATCGAATTTACTGCCCTGGTCATCAAAACCATGAGTCATTTCGTGCCCGATCACCATGCCCATCGCACCTAAATTAGTAGCATCATCGGCCTTGGGATCGAAGATTGTCGGCTGGAGAATACCTGCCGGAAAGACAATCTCGTTCATTTCGCTCCAGTAATAGGCATTAACCGTTTGAGGAGTCATCAGCCATTCACTGCGATCAACAGGTTTGCCGATTTTAGCCAGATTGCGATTGAATTCGAACTGCTCGGCTCGCAGAACATTACCCAGATAAGAATCGCGGTTGATCTTGAGCGAGCTGTAATCTCTCCACTTGTCGGGGTAGCCAATCTTCGCGACAAATGCATCTAGCTTCGCAATCGCATTTTTGCGAGTGGTATCGTCCATCCACTCGAGAACTCCCAGATCTTCACGCAGGACTTCTCTGAGCTTTTTGACCAGTTTCAAAGCTTTCTCTTTTGCTTCAGGAGTAAAAGCGGTCCTCACGTAAAGCTGTCCGACAGCTTCTCCCACAGCATGATTGGTGGAATTGACCACGCGCTTCCAGCGCGGAAGATTTTCCTTCTTTCCGGTCAGGACTTTTCCGTGGAAATCGAAGTCCGCATCCACAAACCGTGAGGAGAGATAGGGCGCAGCCGCATCGATGAGGTGCCAGCGCAGATAATCCTTCCAGTTATCCATTGTAATGGCGGATATTTGGTGGTCCATTTTCTTGAAGAAATCAGGCTGACCAACATTCACTTCACTGATACCCGGATATCCGATTTCAGAGAAGTACAGTGGCCACGAGAACCGAGGCGTCATTTCGGTCAGCTCTTTCACATTCATCTTGTGATAGATCTTTTCTGGATCGCGCAATTGAATGTTGTCCATGGAAGCTTCAGCAAGCTGAGTCTCTATTTCCATGATCTTCTCGGCCCGTTTCTTTGCATCTGCCTGACCGATGCCTAGAAGTCCCAGCATTCGAGCGACATGACTGACATATTCGCTGCGGATTTTTTTGAACCGCTCTGCCTGATTGAAGTAATAGTCCTTTTCAGGCAAGCCAAGACCACCCTGACCGGCCTGACCGATCACTTTGGTGGCATCTTTGAAA
Organism: uncultured Candidatus Obscuribacterales bacterium; assembly: GCA_964493595.1. Taxonomy (GTDB): domain Bacteria; phylum Cyanobacteriota; class Vampirovibrionia; order Obscuribacterales; family Obscuribacteraceae; genus QKMZ01. The sequence continues at coordinate 15,483 of CAZBOX010000031.1, forward strand.
TCCTGCCCCGAACCGAAAGTAAACAGGGCACCAATTCCCATGCCATGCAAATGCGCAAGTTCGCCGCGCAGGTCATCGAGCGTCTTTAAATTGTCGATGCGCTTCAGTTCATCGGCTAGAGGCTTAAGATCGTCCTCCTCCAATTTTTTTGTATCCATGCCGACTCTGTAGAAATCGCCAATCTTCTGCTCGACGGTTCCAGCCTTGGATGCTTTCTTAGCGGCCTCCTCGAGCAGACTGCGCACAAGTGTGAGGTTCTTGTCATTGATAATGTTGAGCATGCCCCACTTGTCGTATTCATTCGGAATAGGCGTGTTTTTCAGCCAGGTGCCGTTTGCGTACTGATAAAAATCTTTAGCCGGCGACACGGACTTATCCATGTTGACCGAAAAGCTTCTTTTCTCGCCGGATGTCTCGGTCGTACCGGGTTTTGCATCCTTGCCATCCGTTTTTGACTGATTTTGCGCCTTCGTACCTATAGAGGCAGCCTGTAAAGAGCTGCCGGTACCAAGCGCTACACAAATCGCCAGGCTCGCAGCCAAGGCCGAGTAGTAATTCTTGCTTCTAGCCATTTTTCCCACCAAAAACCAAATAAAGGCAAAGTCTAACAGTTTGCTCACAAACCCGCTCATACAGCTGAGACTTTGGCAAACAGGGATGAATTCTCCGGCTTTCTGCCTGTTCGGAAAAGAACGAACAGGAAACGAATTTTAACCGAATGATTACAGCTGCTTGACTACCGAAAAGTGCCACCGGCGCGCCGATTGAACGCCAGCCAGGTTTTCCGGGTTAACAGTGGGAAGGCAATCAGGAGAGAATCAAAGGGGTAAACCGTTGAAGATGTGCGCCGGCGTGCGATAATGACGATTCAGTGTTCCATTTTTTTCCGGTATTTCGCATGAATAACAAACTTTTCGTAGGTAACCTCTCCTTCAAACTCTCGGAAGCAGAACTCGAGTCGCTCTTCGGTGAATTCGGCACCGTCGTCTCCTGCTCCATACCGACCGACCGCGAAACCGGCAGAAAACGGGGATTCGCATTCGTTGAGATGGGCAGCCAGGCAGAAGCCGAAGCCGCCATCAAAGGTCTCAATGGAAGAGATTGCGAAGGTCGCCAAATCGCTGTGAGCATTGCTCAACCGAAGCCGAAAGGCGGCGGAGGCGGTGGCGGCGGACGCAGATTCTAATCAGCGACCGACACGCAGAAATTAATGAATGGGCAAGTCAAGCGGCTTGCCCATTTTGTTCTTAAGCAAAGCCTGTCTGCTCAGTGAGGAGGCATTGGAATCCAGACCGGCGGCTTTCCTGGAAATTTCATGCGGCTGAGAATAGCTTTGTCGTCAGCATCATGCGGTTTGAGATAAACGTAATAACTGTCGTTGCGCTCTACAAGATCGTCTTTGGGCTGGCTTCTCGGACTGATAAGCATGTCGTTGGTCAGGCGAACATGCATGTAATAAGGAAGCAGTTGAGTAAAGTCAGGAACATCCGGGACCATCTCATAGCTAAGAAGTCTTGTCCCGGTCACTTTCAGCACTTGCGAGTTTCCGGATTCCAGTGGCTTCATTGGCACTTCCAACCAGCTTGTGCCTACCTGGACAAAACCTCGAACCAGGGGAGACATAACGTACAGAGGATCATCACCTCTTGTATTGCGCAAATAAATGGTGACAACGTATGACTTTCCGGCGCCCAATTCGACATTTTTCAAATCGGCTCTCAAGCCCTGCATAGCTAGTTCTTCGAGCGCCTGTTTTCTTTGCGCTTTTGCTTGAATCTGCGAACGCTCATAATCGGCGACCGACCAATTCAGACACCATGCTATTACGCAAATTGGCACAAGCCACATAACAAAGCGACCTATGAATGTCTCCAGTCCTTCACCCAGGCGAACCTTAGCGACAGCAGCTTTTTCTGGCGAAACCTCATAGAGATTATTGACAGCGTCGATTTCGGATTGTCTATTTTCCGGTCGCGAGCCTTCTTTTGTAGAAACCGCCTGGCCGCCGCGCATCTCTACAATCTGATCGGCGCGAGCGGCTATTTCCGGATTGTGGGTCACCACTACCAGTGTCACATTCAGGGCTTTATGAATGTCGATGAGCAAGTTGAGAATATCAGCTTCAGTGGCCTCATCAAGATCGGCAGTCGGCTCGTCGGCAAGCAATAGTCGTGGAGTGTTGACGAGAGCCCTGGCAATAGCAACGCGGCGCTGCTCTCCGCCTGACAGTTGCCCGGGAAAAGAATCGTATCGATGTGAAAGACCGACTCTATCAAGCAAAGCGCGGGCTCTGGCATAAGCTTCGGCCGCTGATATCCTTCCTGAGATCAAACAAGGAAGAGCAACATTGTCCACAGCTCTAAGCGAGGGCAGCAGGCTGGCAAACTGAAATACAAAGCCGATTTTTTCGTTGCGTAAATCGGCTCTTCTTGTGTCGCTCAGTTGCCACTGATCGACGCCGTCTATAAAGATCTGCCCCTTGCTCGGTCTGCTTATGCCACCGATCATACCCAACAAAGTAGACTTGCCCGATCCTGAGCGACCGACAATTGCCAGAGATTTTCCATCATCAAGTTGAAAGGTAAAATCCTTGACGGCTTCTACAGGCACTTCGCCTGCATAATTCTTTGCTACATTCTGCAGGCTCAACATTATCCGCCCTCTGTCTGGATAAGCAGGTAGGGCTCCTCAAGACTGGCTCTCCATGCAGGCACCAGCGCTCCTATCAAACCGACCAACGCCGAAGCCGCGGCACAAGCAAATGCAACGCACAAAATAACGGCAGGTTCCGGCCAGGAAAAATCGACATGCAAAGTTTCCAGATAATAGACAAGTGAACGCTGAAACACGAGCAGAAGTCCGGCACCAAATACAATACCGGTAATTCCACCCAGGCTGGTTGTGAAAACAGCCTCGGCAAGAAGCATCTGCATAACATCCACATGTCGCGAACCGATCGCTCTGAGCAAGCCCACTTCGCGCCTTCTTTCCGAGATTATTCCTGAAAAAAGAAGGCTGACCATGATCAACATCGAGACCAACATCATTCCGGTGAACCCGAGCATGCCACCCAATAATGCAGTGGTTGCCTGACGTGTTGACGTAACGATATTTGCGCCTGTCACCACTTTTACACCCGGCAGTTTGGCGATAGCAAAACGTGCTTGCTCGGGCGTAGCACCGAATTTCAATTTGACCAGTATCGCCGAGATCTTGGAGCGGTCGAAATTAACGAGCGACTCCGTGCCGCTTATATCTTTATTGACCTTGCCGTGAAGCATCTCGACCGTCTCATAGGTGGTGAAGAAAGACTCGTCGAGTGGACCGACACCGCTTCTTCCCAGCCTTCCATAGACATTTACAGGTTGATTGCCTGGGGCTATCTCATCACCGATCGATTCAGCGCGCCTGTTGCCGGCAAGAATATCTCCCGGCACCATTTTTCTGGGAGCACGTGCCACGATCCATGGCAGTACCGTAAAGTCTTTCTTGGCGTCGAAAGCTATTAAATTGGCCTTGCACTCCGGCATACCGGACATGATGGGCACCTGCAAATAAGTCTGTGGCGCCGCCTGGTCTATTCCGTCCAAGCTTTCAATTTCAGAAACGATTTTGCTGTCGATCACTTCTTCTGTTGGCTGTACCGTAAGCAGCGCGCTCGTTATATTGACCATCGCCTTGGACGGCACCACGATGAGATCAGCCCCCATACGAGAGAAACTTCTGTCCATACTGTCTTTGATGCCACTAGCCACCGTATATGATGCGAATACGCCACCCGTGGACAATGTCACCGCCAGAACCAACATCAAAGTACGAGTCGGTCTGCGCAGAATATTCTGCAGGGCCAGACGCGTGAAAAGAAAAAGCGTGGCGCCGGGCCGGCGACCGGACTTTTTCTTTTCATTGTCGAGCGACACTTTCTATTGCCTCGAATTTCCGCTCAGAGAGTCGTACAACGACTGTTCTTGAGTTGCTCAGTTTTAGTGGGCACGATTACGCAGTCATGGTGTCCACCAAAATTAGGCAGGTAGCCGACCGGCTCCAATGTGTCCTGAGTGAAAATAAATGCACCGCTGGACAGTCTTTGAAATCCGCTGAAAATCTGAAAGACATATTTGCCGTCATAAGTTACCGCCATAGTCTGGCAGTCCGGTCCTATGTTCTGGAATTTCTTGATTATCTTCCACGTTTTGGTGTCGACGACACAACATCCGCTATTAGCTGGTTTGGGATAAAGAACGGATACAAACATCTTGCTGCCGTCAATGGAGAAGCAGAGGTGGAAAGGACTCGGGTAGTCTCCTGACCAGCTGGGATCTTTCACGTATGTGATTTTCTTCCAGTTGCGCGGATCGGCATCGGCAGTATCAAATACAGCCATATTGTTCTGTTTGATATTGTTCATCATCAAGAAAGATTTGCCGTCAGGAGAGAAGCCGGCTTCGTGACCGACGCATTTGACGTCGTCCAATTTGATCTCCCAAGTATCCGGTCCGGAACTTACTTTCGTAATAGCAAGGTTGCCTGGCGACCCCTCCGGACAGTGCAAGCAGCAAACAGGCTCCCAATTGTGCCTGTCGATAATGATCGCACAAGAGAGCATACGAATAATCAATGCTGAATAACGACCGCCCGGATGGTGTACGACTGCATCAAGTCCGGTCAAAGCTTTCGGGTTGTCGCCTGGTAATTGGCCCGTATATACGAGATATTCGGCCATAGGCACCATTTCCCAGTCGATCTTGTTGCCTTTAGTGCCTTCCAGATCGTATTTGCCCGTTTCTTTCGCCGCATTCAGTCGCGTCAGTCGAATTTTGCCGCCCTTTGACCAGTTCTCTTCCATACCGCCATTTGGATTGGCGCCCACCCAGTCGGCACGGAAAGCCATCTGTACTTTGGTCTTCTCGTTGCCTACAGCGCGGTTGAAGAAGGCGCAGACATCTTTTTGTCCATCAGCACCGGCAAAGCCAGAGGCATCCGGGAAGATAGTCGTGTGCACGCCCAAACCAACTCCAGTTGTCTCGGCGATATCTTCCATGAGATTCATCGACTGCCCGTCGAATTGCACTCGATAAATGTGATTGCCCATACCCCATTTACCGGTAAGACCGCGCTCCTTGATGCGTGTAGGCAGCCCGTAGATCATGACGTTATCGCCGCCCTGGGTGGAGTTCAAGAATTCGAAGCCTTTGTATGGATCAGGTGACGGATAGGCTGCTAAATGGTGCGATATAGGGCAAGAATCGCCATAATTCCAGTAACTTATCCAAGCCAGGGTGCGCCCGGAATTCAAATCTACCGCGTGTGTTCCACCACCCAGTTTCTGAGGTGTCAAGTAGATATATTGACCCAGCTGCTCGAAGGATTGTTTGAGATTGCCGGCATTTACAATTTCAGTGCTGGCTTGCAATTCATTGGAGCCAATTCCACCGGCATTCCAATTGTTTATTCCTTCGCCGGCTTGAGAAAGCAATTTGCGCCCAAAAACCATACCCGCCGCGCCCAGTGCTGCTGCACCCAAAATCTTTCTGCGGCTGAATACTCGGGACATAGGGTGCCTCCTGCTTGAAACTCGACACTATTTGGATATTCTTGCACAATTCCACTATCGATAGACTCTATATACTTGCCCAAACGCGCTTGCGTCCTGCTGTCAAATGAAGTTCTTTTTCGCACCCAGGCGAGTTTTAACAAGGAAATACCAGCTTATGATCAGTACCGGAAATTCACTCAGGACACCCGGTTAGCTTCATGCAGACTCTTTCGACGCATATTCCCCAACTGCGCGAGATTGTGGCCAAACATTGGGGCATCCGCGAATTGCGCCCACTGCAGGAGCCGGCGATGTGTTCGGTCCTTAACGGACGCGACTCGCTTGTGGTAATGCCGACAGGTGGGGGCAAATCACTCTGTTTTCAGGCACCCGCCGTTGTCCGTGGCGACACCACCGTCGTGATATCACCTTTGATATCACTGATGAAGGACCAGGTTGATGGTCTGGTTGCATCGGGAATTTCTGCCATTCAGCTAAACAGTTCGCAGACACCTGAAGAAAGGCAGCAAGCGGAGCGAGATATCCTCAACGGCAAGATTCGCCTGCTCTTCGTTTCTCCTGAGCGATTGGTGGGCACGGACATGCAGGACCTGCTGCGCAAGATCGATGTGCGCACTTTTGCAATCGACGAGGCACACTGCATCAGCCACTGGGGGCATGATTTCCGTCCGGAATATCGCCAGTTGCGCCTGCTCAAGTCGATGTTTCCCAAAGCATCTGTTCACGCATATACAGCAACCGCTACCGAGCAGGTTCGCAGCGACATCATCCAACAATTGGGTTTGAAAGATCCTGAAATTCTAATCGGCAATTTCGACCGTTCCAACCTTACTTACCGCATCATATCCAGGCGCGGCGGTACATTGAAGCAAGTACTCTCCGTCATCGACCGGCATCGCAAGGAAGGCGGCATTATCTACTGCATTCGCAGGGCTGAAGTGGACGAATTGACTCGCGATCTCAAAGCAGCCGGCATCAAAGCGATGCCTTATCACGCCGGAATGACCGCGCAGGAAAGAGCAGAGACACAAGAAGCGTTCTCCGAGGAACATTGCGATGTAGTAGTTGCAACAGTAGCATTCGGCATGGGTATCGATCGTTCCAACGTTCGCTACGTCTTGCATACGGCAATGCCTAAATCACTGGAAGCATACCAGCAAGAAACAGGTCGAGCAGGCAGAGACGGACTGGAGGCTGAATGCGTCTTGCTTCACTCGGGCGCTGATGTCTTCACCTGGAAAGCAATAATGCAGAAAGCCGCTTCAGAGCAAAATCAAAGAGAAATCCACTATCAGGATAATGACCTTTCCTACCTCGAGACAGCCTTCGAACATCTGCATATGATGGACCGCTACTGCCGTGGCGCTGCCTGCCGTCATTCTCTTCTCGTTGCTCATTTCGGTCAGACATACGAGAAGGACAATTGCGGTGCCTGCGATATTTGCCTGGGAGAAACAGTCGAGGTAGAAGATGCGCTGGTCATTGCACAAAAAATACTTTCGTGCGTAGCGAGGCTGAAAGAAAAATACGGTATCGGATACGTCGCGGCGGTTCTTAGAGGCGAAAATTCACAGGAGATAAAGAACCGCGGCGGTCACACTTTGAGCACATACGGGCTGCTTAAGGAGCATCATGTCAATGACATTCGCGATTGGGCCTATCAATTGATCAGCCAGGAAGTTCTGCTTCAAGATAACGTCGAATCTTACGGACGCATTGTACCGATATTGAAACTCAACGGCGGCTCGTGGCAAGTGATGCGCGGGCAGCGCACCAATATTCGCCTGCTCAAACCAGCGGAGCGAAAAAAAGGCGAGCGCGCAAAACTTTCGAAAGCAGAAAGCGGCTCGTGGGATGGAGTCGATCGCGATCTTTTCGAGAGTATGCGGGAATTGCGCAGAGAGCTGGCTGATTTGCGCAGAGTGCCACCATATATCATCTTTCCGGACAGCACGCTGCGCGAACTTGCACGCATTCGACCTTCAACGCTGGAGCGCATGAGAATGGTGAGCGGGATCGGCGATTCGAAACTGCGCGATCTAGGACAGACTTTCCTTGATGTTATCACCGCACATTGCAAAGACTCAGGCATTTCAATGGACGCATAAAAAAGTCACGAGTTGGAAGAATTTTTCTTCAGCCTGACGAGCGTGAGTTGCTGCGTATTCGATTTGGAGTAGTGCACAAGAATCGGGCTCGAATCTTTGAGCAAATTTCCAATCGCAGTATCGTAAACAACATTTTTATTTCCAGCGATCGTAAAACAAGCTCTCTGGTTTTTCTTATCTACAGCACCGGACAGAGGCTTGCTCTCATCCGTTACTTCATTGAAATAAGTGCCGCGAATAATGCCCTTTTTGTCCACGGCAATCTGAAAAAGCTGTGAGCCATTGGTCTGGTCTCCCGATACGAGAGCATAGACACCAAGCGGCTTCATGTTGTTAACTTCCTTTTTCTGCTCGGCGTCCGACATGGGAGTAGTCGGAGTAGGCGGCGCAGTTTGAGCAAGCGCCTGCGCCTGCGTGTAATAGGTATCGGCTGATTCCAGCGGTTGCGAGCCGTAATACACCTGATCGCCCTGATAGGTAATGTTATTTCCGTAGTCGTAATAGACAGGATCGCTGGCTACATCCATGCCCCACCAGGCGCCCAGATCGCCCCATCCGGTCCAACCCCAGGCCCAATCGGCTCCCCAATAGCGGTTGTACCAGTACCAGGGATGATTATTCCACCAGTTGTGATCGTAATAATTCCAGTGATTGAAATTTCCATTCACATTATTCCAGTGATCTGCCAGGGCACGAGGCGACATATTATAAGTTCCGGCTCTTCCAGCCCAGCCGGCAGCCGGACTGTCGACGATGCGTCCAAATCCGCCGTCGGCCGCCAGGTTGTCTCTGGAGACATCGCTGAAATTTCTCACGCCGTCTTCGCCAGGTCTTATACCGGCATTATTGCCGCCGAATGCAGAATCTCCCGGATGGTCGAAATTGCTGTTGAAGCGATCGAAGGCGTCACCGCGATCGAAACCGCCTCTATCAAGTCCGCCGCGATCGAAATCGCCGCCGAATCCCCTGTCGAAACCGCCGCCGCCAAAACCACGACCGCCTCCAAATCCGCCTCCACCGAAGCCACCGCGACAATAGCCAGGTTCACTCAATACTACCGGCAGTACCAGACTAACAATTATAAATGCTGCAATTTCATGCTTGATTTTCATCACGAATCCACCAATTAGTCAGTTGCAAAACGTTTAGCTACCGGATCGCCTGGCAGTCAGCACGGGCGTATCGGGCAAACTTCGACCCAGCAATCTACGCGATGTGGACTGCCACGAAAAGGTGTTATCGTCGAGTTTTTTGAATAAATATCGAGCCGAACCGGTTGAGCCGTCAGGCTGAACTGAACATCCCTGAGCTTCCCAGTCGTTTCCATTCTTGAACCAGCGAGATTCTCCATATCCACCGTTCCAATCGTATTGCCATGAGCGAATTCGCTTGAAGAGAGGATCGTAGAAAATGAATTGTGTCTGGCTGCTCTTCTCACCATCTTTCGTGAGAGCGTCAAAATCACAGCGGATTATTTTCTTTCCGGCCACCCAATCAGCTTTAATTTGCAGGCTGCCTCTCGGGCCTTCAACATTCCAGTTGCCAATCAACCAGGATAAATCGGATATTAACGGAATATTGGCAGCAACGGAGTCAAATTTGGGAGCTTCGCTGACATTTACCATCAGCCATTTTCCGTTTCGTTTGACATGTACTGCAGTATAGGTGCAAAAGCTCATTGGATTGGAATTGGTGCCAACGTGAGACGCACCGCGTTCGATGGCAAGATTTTCAGCAGGAAATTCCAATGAATAGATCTTGAGTTCAAGTGGCTGCTTGCCGTATGAATTGAAGAAAGATGACATTTGCGCGCTGATAGCATCGCGCCCGCTCGATACCTTTCCTCTCTGGTCGATAAGCACTCCATTATCGTCCCACATAGACAATAAAGCCGGCACATCACCAAGAGCGAAGGCTTTTGCGTAATCAACCGCTTGAGCGCGAATGATTTGCTCGTCGGCATCGTGGTTGACCACCTTAGTCGAAACGCTCGATTTCTTAGCGGCGATGAGTTCACCAGAGAATGCCGGCTGGGCAATCAGAAGACCGCAAGCAAAAATTGCGGTTAGTCCGAAAAGCTGCCTTCTATTACTTACTTCCAGTAAAAGATTGTTTTGCCAATTGAATTTCAACATCAATTCGGTCCTATCAGTTCCCAACAAACTGAAAGTACCCGTTTTCTCCCGGACTTTATCCGTACCTTATATAGGCGTTTTTCGAATTAGCACTATTTGACCAAATGCCCGAGAGAATGTGATTGCAGATAGTCGGTAAGCGAAGCCTTCAAGTCCACGCCGTTCAAACTGGTTAGCGGTGAGAAATCCCGTATTCTGGCAAACTGGCTGACCAATTGCCCTTCTCTGACCGGTACTCCCTGATAGGTAAAAACGCGATTGCTGCTCGAATTGACCATCTGGTTCTGACCGCCCAGAGCATAATGATTGAGAGACTCCTGCTGAAACGTGTCAATCGGTTGGTTATTCCAGGGATTGGACTCACTGACGACATAATGAGTGCGCGTCATCAGCTCTTTGGCATTCGTGCTTTCACATTTTTGAGCAACTGTGACAAAGCGCACCAGTTTCCCTGCCGAATTACCATCGCGCTCAGCCGGCAAAATATTTACATGCCAGTAATTGCCCTGAGCATCTTGTTGATGCCCCCACACAGCCTCCATTCGGTTTTCGGTCCACTCATTTTGAGAACTGCTCATGCCAGTCCTCAAATCGGTGACTTTTGTCGTCATATCACCATCTTTGAGCCATGCGCCTGCCATCCAGCGCGGAATCATGAACCACTCGACCGTGTAATGTTGAACAGGACGCGCGGGAGCCGCATTACGATCGGCTGTCAGTCGAGCCACACCAAAAGCAGGCTCATAGGCCTGGGTGATCGGCTTCTGAACATTCAAAACGGACGGACGCGCCACAGACGCGGTAACTGTTTCGGCAAGCGGCTTGACCTTTTCCTGCGCAGCCTTTGAAGGACGCTCAGGTGGCAGGAGTTCAATGGGTGGTCCAGCATTTCTTGAAGCCGGCATAACACTACTGGTAGCAACCCTAATCTGCTTTTCCACATGCGGTTTCAGTGAATCATGCGCCTGAGGAAGAACTTCTTGATGCGACACCCCGGCAAAAAGCTTGAAGGGTGCGGCAGCGCCCGACGGATTGTTGGACTGATCAGACACATTCTGTGCATTCAGCGATGAATTGCCGGCTGCATTCAAAAGCAGCGCCAGCAAAAACGTGATAAAAACTCTTCGCATCAGGAGTGTTTCCAAGCAATCAGAAGGGCGAAATCTAATATCCAAACCGGCAGGTTCGTAATATAAAGGGTGATGTAAGCGCATAGCGCTCTCGGAATTTCTATATGCCCAGAATCGACAACACCATAAAACTCAAGGACGGACGAGCGCTGAGCTATGCCGTGCTCGGTGATCCTGACGGTCGCGAATTGCTCTATTTGCATGGCGGGATGTCCAGCCGGCTTGATATAGCTTTTGCAGACGATCGGCTACGCAGGCTCAATGTTAAGGTAATCGCCCCAGATCGACCAGGTATTGGAGATTCTGATAGGCAGATGGGGCGCACTTTGAGTGATTGGGCAGAAGACATGCGCGAACTTTTGCTCTCTCTCAGTTTGAAAAACTTGCCTGTTCTGGGCTGGTCTCTGGGTGGTCCTTACGCTCTTGCCTGCGGCGCCATGCTCAGCGATAAAATTGCCCGGGTCGGCACCATCGGTGGTGTAGGACCACTGGACTACGAGGGCGCGATTGCCGAACTGGGAATGCCGGAAGACAGAGTGCTACTCAGCTGGCCGGAAACTATCCTGCACATTCTTTCTCCTGCCGGTGTACTTTTAAAGTTCTACTCGCCAGAGAAAATGAAGAACGAACTGCTGCGAGCTGTCAAAGCCGGTCCCGATTACGACATCATTGAAGCACTCTCGCTGGAAGACGCAACCTCGTTTGCCTTTGAAGCTATGAAGCATGGCTTCGAAGGTACTCTCGATGACTACCTGGCAGTAAGAAAACCGTGGGGTTTCACAGTCGAGAGTATCCGAACAGAAGTGATCATGTTCCAGGGCTTAGAAGACCACTTGTGTCCGGTCAGTGCGGCAAAAGTCTTAGCGGCTCGCCTGACTAGAGGAAAACTGATTGTTATGGAGAATAGCGGTCACTTTCTGCTTCACAAGCATTTGGAAAAGGTTGTCTCAGAGCTCTTTGCCGAAAGTCACTGATATTGGGAAAAAAGGTCGCCTGCAGGCCATTCCTTGACGTTATTCAGTACCTGCCTTATCGCTTTCAGCGAGGTGCTCAGAGGATTGACCGTGGTGCCATCGGGCGATGAGCCTCCATTGAGCATCAAACAAAAATCAGTATTATTCGGCAGGTGAATAATCTGACAGTGAACACCTGGCTTGCCGCCATTCTTACTGAAAGTCACTCCTTCAGGTGTCATGCGCACAGAGTCGAGACCAAGGCCGAAATGACTGCCATTCGAGTTGTTCTTCATGGGCGGCGGCAAAGGCGCAATCAGCTGCTGAAATGAATCGTAAGTGATCCCCTGCATGCGCGTTCCGTCTATAGCAGTAAGAAATTTCACCATGTCAACCGACGAAGCCATCCAATTGCCAAAATCAGGCATGAGAGGCACCGTACGCTGGCCGCCCGGAATGATCCGCGGTGGTAATCCTCCGTATCTAGATGCTTGCCCTCGCATGACACCACGGGATTCCTCGCACATATCACGAATACCGATCGAATTCAGCTGCTCTTGCATGAAATCGGCATATGATCTACCTGAAGCACATTCGATTATGTACTTGATCAAATTCCAGTCGCCGTTTGCATATTTAGCCTGAGTACCTGGAGCATAATCGAGAGGAGTGGCGAGAAGGACACGCACGGCTTCGGAATAAGGAAGCCCGTTCGGCGCGAGCCTAGTCACTTCGTTGCCGGCTTTGATATAGCCAGAATCATCATTCCAACCGGCCGAATGATGCAGCAATTGCCTGACGGTGATTTGTGCTACGCGCGGATCTGCCTGCATCCCTCGAACCAGGTTCGGGCGCCCGATCACGCTGTACATTGTGTCGTCCAGTCGAAGTTTTCCCGCCTCGACAAGCCTCATTACACCGAATGCGGAAATAGCTTTTGTGCAGCTGGCCAGATTGAAGAGAGTGGTCGCAGTAACAGGTTCCTGTGTGCGCAGATTTGCAACTCCAAATCCTTTTGCATAAACGAGTTTGCCGTTGTGAGCCACAGCCAGCGAGCCGCCCGGCACATAATATTGCTGAAGAGTCTGTTGCATTATGCCGTCGAGTTCGGCGAGGCTGGCATTGTGCGTAGAGATATTAGCTTGCTCGTCTTCGCCGTCTTGCCCGTAGGAATTGTCAAAATCTTCAGCTGTGCTTCCGGGAATCGATTGAAGGTCAGTATCAGCCTTATTGAAAGGACTTTCCTGACAGAGCGCCGGCAGGCTCATGGACAAAAGCAATAGAAGAGATAATCCGAACAAGTTTCTCACTCTGGCTTCCTTCACTTATCGTATATTTCAACGGACTGGAGGTGGAACAAAAAATGGCTTAGGTATGGCACCATTTTTCTTGCTGCCGGAAACTGCGCCTGTACTGTTGTCAACGCTCCTCTTAACTAAGGGCGGAGGTGTGAAAGTTGGTATCCCCACCGCATTTGGTGGCGTCTTCTGACTCTGTGAGAGCGGCGGTGGAGTGAAAAGAGGGGGAGGAAGCTTTTCCTTGAGAGGAGGAGGAGTGAACATGGGCGGCAATATATTGCTGTTGTCCGGCAACTTCGGAGGAGCAAATGTAGGTGGAGGAAGAAATACGACTGGAGGACCGGCAGGCGTCGATTCAGGATTGGGAGCAAAAGTAGTAGCTGGATGTCCGCCATACAGTTTTGCCAGTGTCAATTTATCTCGATTTGTCGGTAAACCGCTCTGCAAAGAGTTGGAGCGAAAGTACATGACGTCGTAAATGCAATTGGAATGATCCAGTCCAAATGCATGTCCCATCTCATGCATTGTGACGGACGCCATTTCTCCATCTTTGACGTAAGCACCGGGAGTAAATGCATCGGTAGTACGAAGCTGAACAAGGGTGGCTCGAAAACTGTTGTCGACTACATCAGGCGTTGTCAGTCCGGCCACAACACGCGATTCAGAACTGGAATCCAGAGGATTGGCAGTCCAGGTTACAACAATGTCGGCGCTGTCTTTGTCCTTCGTTATCTTGTAATTGATTTTCTTGCCCGAGGCCTGACACCACGTATCTAGAGCTTTCAGAACATAATTTCGAAAGACCGGTCGGTAGCCGGGAGTTCTTGCACCGGTGCTCATATAGACTTTTATCGGCATGTGATTGCTCGGCCATGTGTACATATGGTCGTTCTTTTTGAGAATGTCGAGATAGTCGGGCAGCTTGTTATTAGGACTATTCAACTTCTTCTTGTCCTGCTCCAGTTCAGTAATCAGCTGCTGCGCGTTGGCTCTTGCGTTGCCGTCGGCTTCCAGAGTCAAATAGCGCTGCAAATAGGAGATGGATTCATCGAATTTCGCTAAATCCTGATAGGCAATCGCAACGTTGTAGACTACGCTGGCATCATTCGGATCATATGAAAGCGCCTTCTTGCCTTCAGAAATTGAACGCGAATAATTCTTGATCCGGCGATAGGCAAAACATAAATTGCCGTGTATGCAGCCTGAGTTTTGCGAGGGGTCAGCAGTCGCGGCTATCTCAAACAGTTTGATCGCTTCGCGATACTTTCCGGCGTTGATTTTCTCGCAACCGTCTTTCGTGCAAGTGTAGACTTTCACACTGTTCATCATTTGTTCGGCTTCGCTGCGCGCACTGGCATTGGGCGAGTCGATATAGCGCTGCAGACTGGCGAGGCACAAGTCATAACGCTTCATATCGTTGTAGACGAGCGCCATTATGTAGGTCGGATAAGGGTCGTTGGGGTCCAGCTTCTGCGCGATTTGTGCGTGTTTGACGGCGTCTTTGTAGTTTTTCAACTGCTGATAACTCTGGGACAGAGTAAGATGTATGCGGCTGGAAAAACTGGTCGGATCGTAAGTTGCCGCCTGAGAAAGAGCACTGGCTGCTTGAGCAAATGAGCCGGAACGATACTGCTCATATCCCTGCGCATAGAGCTTGTATGCGTTGCTTTCCGCCTGATAGTCGTAGGCGGAGGCGGGACCTGCCAGGAAAAGAGAAAGCTGAGCGGTCAGCAGCGCAAACCCAAACATCATGGCTAAAAGGCGACATTTGTGATGGCGCGCGTGCGGTTTAAGAATTAGTTTCCTTTCTTGCAAAACCATCCTACTCAATGCTTCAAAGTCTGATTTTCCCAGGCTTGGCAGATTCATAACTAGTAATTTTCCTGGTATTAGGAAAAGGTTTTTCCTGTTTCTTAAGCCCCTCTGACGGGTAGTATTACACTTAAGGCCAGAGGGCTGAGATCGCGAAGAAGCTTAAGGAAAGATTGATTTCAGGGGGAGAACATGTCGCAATCAGGTGGCGCAGTCAACGCGGCGAAGAAGAAAGGGCAAGAGCTCGTCAAAGCTCTTCTCGATCTGGTCATCCTGGTGCTTTTGTTGGCTGGAGCCGGATTCGGCGGCTACTTCTGGGGATTGCACGAGCGGCTGGCTCCAATTCAGGAAGTCCCACCCGGAACTGCTAACGCCATCCAACCTTCAGCTGTGACGGAAGCGCCGACCGCACCGGTCAAGACGGTGACTCAGCCGAACAGATCCGATGCAGCGACAGCAACTCCCGCCAAATCTAGCAAGATGAAGTACTGGATTTCCTCTTCAGGAGAGGAATATATCGGCTATTCGATCACCGCTAAAGTAAACGGCAACGCTGTGGATAGCTTTTTCGGACCCGGAAAGAACGTGGACGTGACACGCTACATAAAAGAGGGCGACAACTCGGTCACCTTTGAAGCGAAGGCGCTAGGCGATCAGTACAACAAACATGATGGCGACGCCAAATCAATCCTGACGCTTCAACTGGTCAAAGGACCGAGAGTGCAGGAAGAATTCAAGTCATCGGATGTCGTCGTGACTTACAAACGCAATGCCGCTGAAAGCGAAGACTTCAACGACAGCGAACATTTCCAAGCCAAATAATCATGAAAGCCAAAGGTATATTCATCTCCACTCTGCTTGTCATAGACACATTTTTGATGTCTTACGCGGCTGGATTTCACAGCAAGCACGTGCTTGTCGTCAATCCAAAGCTACCACCTGTGGTGCAGAAGAAAGTGGAAGCAAAACCGGTTGCTGCAGCAGCGCCGTCCTCAAAAGAAGTGAAAACTCACGAGGCAAAGCCGCCATCTAAGGCAAGCGCGGCAGGAAAAAACGCGACCAGAGCAAAGGCCAACTCAACTACTGCAGCCAAGCCTGCTGTCAAAAAAGAAGACAAGAAAAAGCCCGCCAGCAAACCCGCTGCAAAGCCTGCAAAAAAGAGCGCGCCAAAACCTTCCACCAATTCACCCGGCGCTTAGGGGCTGTTCAAACTTTTTTGGCTAACAAAAAGAGGGCATCTTAAGGATGCCCTCTTCTATGTCTATTTCTTTTGCCGGCTCTACGCGTTTTTCGACTTGATAACGCAAACCGCCGTGGGGCGTTTTACGCGAAGCACGAGCGATTCGTATACGCGGAAGCGATAGTTCATGTCGCTTGGTCCGAGATATGCAATTTGCAGGTCTTCTGCAACAGCAATATCAAAGTTTTGCGCACCAGTGGAAATCACAGCGGCGGTGCCTTTTGCAATCATCGGGCTCCAGTGAATTCCATCCAGGCAGAGCTTGCTCAATTGATCGAGTTCCAAGGCCGGCGACTCTTTGACCGGCTTCAGCAATTGTTCGTACATATCCAGCGAGCAAACAAGTGCATAGGGGAAATGGTGCTGAGCAGCGATCAATTTGCCGATTGCAGCATAAACGTCTTTTACCGGTTCGTTAGGAACTTTCCAGTCGCCGCCCTGAATTTGCTGAGATCCAGGATAGTTGAAAAGTCCGTGGATGCCGAGCGAGTCTTTGCCATTGAAGATCAGATCGTCTTCTGCATCGCCGACTTGATGGGCGGCGCGAACGGCATTCGTGATGTCGATCGGAGCGTTCATATCCTGACTCCATTTAACATCGCGCCAGTGCAGCCAGAAATCTTTGTAGAGAAGAGGGACACGTACATAGGTCTCTTTCTCGTGAGTACCGATCGGATTGGTATCCGGTCTTCCTTCGAGATCGACTTCCGCCGGCTCATCATCTCTGATTGTCTCGAGCGGAACGCTCTCCACCCCCGCACCGAGAGGTCCGAAGAGTGCTATCAAACGACGACCGACGACGGTGCGTCGTACTTCTTGCGCAGCAGCTTGAATCATGTCTGACGCCTGTTCATTCGTCAGCGGCAACTCAACCAGCTTTTGGTGCATCTTCCACACAGTTAGCCTCCTTGCGACCATAGTGGTCCGACTGTCCATTCTCTTTTGGTAGCACCTGCGGTGCTGGGTTTTCCTTTTTGGTCAGAGCGGTGTGACCCACCGGTTTGACCTGATTTTTCCTGTCCGCCACCGGCAGGAGCACGCTCTGTGCGTCCGCCTTCCTGAGGTTTTTCTTGCGTAGGTGCATGGCTTGCGCGAG
>CAZBOX010000032.1:0-32553 GCA_964493595.1 uncultured Candidatus Obscuribacterales bacterium
TAGAGGTCTTATCGCATTGTATGGTCTTTTTGTGTTTTGTACAGTCCTTGAGTTTCTCTTTCAGGATTCAGAGCCGGCTTGCCGCCGGCTCTGCCTGAAATCTTCTGATTACTGCTTATAAATCGGATTGCCGTACTCGTCATATCCAATTATTTTGCGGTTGTCCTTCTTGCGCTGAGAGCCTCCACCCTTGCGCATCATGTCTTGCAGCGACTGAGACGGTCCTTGCTGGCCGCGATTCATTCGGTTGCTGATATTGGACCACTGTTGCCAGATGGCGGCACCGACACCGGCGGCAGTAATCGCTTTTCCGGCCGTACCGGTCGGGTCTACTCGTCTGGGCGCATCCATGATGCCGCCAGTGGGCGTATCAACATGGGCCTGGAACCCAGGCGTGTGTACGTCGACATGCGCATGACCAGGGCCCACATGAGCACTCACATCAGGTGTTCTCACATCGAGATGCGGTCCTCCGCGCATTTCGGCAACATCAGCTCTCCAGTCGGGGAAGCGATGGCCGTACGTCGGATCAGGGGTGTAACCTCCCTGGTGGCGGGTCGGGTTGCAGAACGGATCATAGCCCTGCTGGACTCGGGTCGGATCTGTGGAAGCATGAGTTCCAGCCGTCCATCCTCCGTCAGGAGTTCTAAGCGCAACTTGCTCGCCTGTTCCCGAGTAAGTCCAACCAACTCCGCGCTGGTATTCCACCGGTCTGTCAGAACCGGCAAGCTCGAAGCGACGGTTGTTCAAATCGTATTCGATCTGACGACCGGTGCCCTGAGCATAGAACCCGCTTCCTGATTGCGTCACCGGTATACCGTTGGCGGATGGGCTTGCGTTGGCGACTTCCCAGCGACCTTGTTGCGTGTCGTACATGACCTGCGGAGTGCGCGTTGCATCGCCAGGTGCAATGGACGCGGTCGAGTAGATCTGACCACTCTGCGTGTAGCCGACTGCGGAGCTGGAATCCAGCGGCCTCCAGGTACCGGCGGTAGCGTCGAGCTGCCGGACATCTCCGTTGGCACCGAAGGCGTAATAGCCGCGTCCGCTCGGGTCTGACACGACCGGTACATTAGTCGTGGCACCATTGGAGCCGACTACTTCCATGCGCCTGTCGTTGAAGTCGTAGGCTACACGTCCTCCTGTCTCAGGAGCAACCCATTGCTGAGTTCTCGAGTCGTATTGCACGGCTTGATCGGTGCCCTGGATCGCCCAGCGATTATTGCTCTGGTCGTAGGCTATCATGCCGTTCGACGAAGCGGCAGTGACGACTCCGCCCTGATCTACGCGGATAGGCGCTGTAGACGGGTCGACTGACCTCCACTGATTGTCTGCTTGCAATTGCGTGACCATGCCGTTGGCCGCCACGGAGTACCAACCCGAACCGCCTGGATCGCGGTATGCCGCGATATTGCTTCCGGCTTGCTCGAATCGATTCTGAGATGCGTCCCAGACGACTGCCCCGCGACTGTCTGCAGCCACCCACTGTCCGCCCTGTCCCTGAGCCACGGCAACGTCGCTGCCGCGAACTTCCCAACGGGCGCCGCCGGCGTTGTTGGTATCAAGGATGATGCTTCCACTTGTATTGGCGGCAACAAAGGTGCCTGTATTATCTCTGGCGACCGGTGTATTGGAGCCGTAGATTTCCAGTCTTCGAGAGGCTGGATCAAGAACGACTTGACCGCCTGTTCCGGCTGCCATCCAATTACCGGAGGCAGAATCTCTGGCCATAGCGATATTGGTATCGATATAGCCGCCTTGCGGGCTGGGTTGACGCAATTCCCACTGACCGGCTTGTTGGTCATAGAAGACCTGTCCGCCCGATCCCTGAGCAACGAAAGTTCCATTTTGCAAGGACACAGGCGCGTCCGCACCGGCTGCCGACCAGGTAGCCGAACCACTCGATGCCGGTGAGAGCACTTGTACTGAACCACCGTCCGCAGCAGCCGAGTACCATCTGCCCGAGCCGTTCGGGTCTGCGACAGCCACGCCGCCGGAGGCATTCTCGAAGCGCATGTCGGCGCGATCGAATCGCACCTGGCCTCCAGTATCAGCCGCCACCCATCCGTTAGTGGTCCGATCATACGCGACTGCTGCGTTTGCACCAGCAACCTCGTATCGACCTTGAGCCGCATCCAGAACCACGCGGCCGCCGGTATTGTCCACCGACCACTGACCACCGGAATAAGTGACTGCCTCTCCCGTGCCGGTCGCTTTGAACTGACCGCTTTCGACAGAGTATGCGACTTGACCGGATGCGCCTTGTGCATACCACTGATTGGACCCTTGATCGTATTGCACGCCGACATTGCCGTTACGTGCTTCGAACATACCGCTGGCTTGATCGAATACGACATTGCCATTGGTACCGGTAGCAAGAACTTCTCCGTTCCTGACCTCGATTGGGGCCGCGCCGGATACTCTTTCCCAATTGGCTTGCCCTGCGGCTCCTCCGGCAAGACGCTCGATACTCTGACCGTCTTGCGCAACTCGGAACCATTGCCCCGAGCCGCCCGGATCGGATATGACCGCATTTCCGGAAGACTTGTCCTCGAAGCGTCCCTGGTTCGCATCCCAGACAACATTGCCGTTGGTGCCGGCGGCTACGAAGCTGCCGTTCTCATAGTTGACGCCCGCGCCTGTGCCGGCAACGGCGAATCTACCATCGTTGACGTCATAGACTATGCCACCACTAGTAGCGCCACTGGCATCGCGCGCCAACCACTGTCCGGAGCCGGCATCGTACCCGACAGCAGCACCGTCCTGCGTGCGGAATGTTCCGCTGGCCTGGTCGAATGAGATCTGAGCGGAGCCGTCCGCACCGCGCAGGATATTGCCCTGAGTATCGGTAGCAGAGAAAGTACCGGACTGCGGGTTATAGGCTGCAACTTGAGTGTAGTCTCCTGTGGCAGCATTGCGAGCGTAAGTCATCTCAGCCGCGTTGACTGCATCAGCACAGACACGGTCTCCATTTTGCGCTGCCGCTTGCACCGAGGCGTCTTGACCGGCTCTGGCCATGACTGCCATCTGCGCAGACGGATCGCCCTGGGAGGCGCGCACGAGCGCATCGGCGCTGATGCCGGTCTTGCCTTCCAGTTGGGCTCTGGCAGCTGCATCTCCTTGCTCTGCACGGGACATGAGAGAACCGGCAGCGCCTGCAGAACCGGCCGCACCCACGACTGCAGCTGCCGTCATCATTGCAGCAGAATCGCCGCGCAGCGCACCGTCGAGCGTTTTGTAGTCCATACCGGTTGCCGCTTTGATGCGATCGGCTGCGGCCGAATCACCTGCTCTTGCTGCAGCCAGGTCGCCTTCCTTGGTCTGTGCCATGGCTTCGACAAGCGCAGTTGCTGCGGGGTGACCGGCATCGTCCATGCGTTTGACGTTTTCGAACATCTGCCTGTCGGCATCGGAAGGAGGTCTTCCTGCCGCACCGAGAGCTGCCAGTGCAGCCGCTTCAGTGCTGGCATCGGCACCGCCTCGCATACCCATATTGGTGCCGCGTTCACCCGGAGGCAGACCGGGGTCGACTCCACCGGTGCTTCCGTCTATACGCTGACCAGTAACTGGGTCGATGTCTCCGGCGCCACTTCTAGGAGCAAGCGAAGGGCTGCTGAGATCTCCTCCTGGAGAGAGCGCCAGCGAGCTACCCTGAGTGCTGCCGTCACCGGATCCCTGACCGGAGCCAGGACCTGCGATCTGTCCTCCACCGCCTCCAGGACCGCCGACACTGCGACCCGGTGTTCCCTGTCCACCCTGACCTCCGGCACCGCCGGCGCCACCGCCGCCGCCACGGCTGCCGCCGCCTCCTCCGCCGCCACCGGACATGGCTTTCTGCATCTCTTGCGATGCTGCACTTCCTGCTTCTGCAATCAAACCGGCAAAGTCGAAAGCTTTCTTGACAGACAGGTTGGCCAGGGTGTTCAAGGCGGTGACGATGATCGAACCGTCATCACCTACACCTTTGAAGCAGGCAAGCAGAAGCACTGTGGTGTTCCAGAACAAGCTCCAGAAGCAGAGCGTGATCACACCTTCGATCCAGCTCTTCAAGGCACCACGCATCGGTCCTATCGGCCACACCCAGAGAGCTGCGGCAATCGGTCCCATGCACCACAAGTAATAAAGATATGCCATCTGGAAAGCACTCATGATGTTCCAGGCAGCAGTCAAGCCCGTATTGGCCATACCTTTGGCCAGACGGTTAAAGTTTTTCGCTTGCACGGCATTCTCATCCGGCACGCGTGTATTGTCTACACCCAAGCAGGGGTCGTATTCGCGGACTGTCGAGTTCAAGCCCTCGAAAGACGACCATACGGAGGTGCCACGATTGACCGGTCTTTCTTCCTCGTGAATGGCGTTTTCATTACGATTGGCCGGGTTATTGGCAAAGGCTCTTTTCTCGTGGCAAATCGCGTCTTCGTACATGTCCGTGCCGAAGATACGCTTGTATTCATCGGCAATCGTAAATGTAATCGAGTTGGAGACGTCGATACCATAGTTGATAACAAGGAAAGTTGCTGGAATAAGAAATACCGCCACGATTGAACGTGTAATCCCTTCGATCGGGCTATCCGCTTGCGCCCAGGACGGCGAGCCTTGAGCTACGATTGCCTTGACCTGCGCCAGAACTGCACCAGGCAAAAGCAAAAGAATGGCCATCGGGATAAACAGCTGGTCTCTCAGCCTGTGCCACACATTGCCCTGTTCAGCGGTGAAATTGACCAGATATTTTTTACTGAAATCAATGGCGCTGATCGCCTGGTTGGTGGCCATGTTATTGGCTGAGTTGGCTGCAGATGTAGACTGCAAGCCGCCCAATGTCGTAGCTGCCCACATGAATCGCTCGGGGTTGGACAACTGCTCCAGCATGATGTTCTGGTTATAGCGCTGGATAAGCTGGAATTGCGTATCCGATACAGGATAACCAAAAGTCTTCAATTCGTTCTTGTTGATACCTTCGTCGCGCTTGGTTGGCACCGTCGAAGGAATACCGGCCGGCACCGGGACCGGCCATGCAAATGTAGGTCCGGACTGAGTTTTGACGACACCAGGTCCCACAGATTCTTTGGGTCCCCGTCCATCCTGACCAGTAGCAGCCTGCATCGCATTTCTGATACCGCCGCTCACGTTGCCGTTAGCAACGCCGCTGACTAAACCACCTATAGCGTTAGTAAATCTGGATATCCCTTGAGAGCCACCGACATTCTGCAAAACGTCGGTGCCACCGTATTCGGTGGTAGCGTAAGTCTGGGCGTTTTTCATCCGGTAGTAGAAGTGCTTCATCGCCAGGTCGCCGGAGCCGGGGTTGCCGTCTCTGGAATCACCTGTACCTCCGCCGGCGCCGCCGTTCGGCGCTTGGGCAAGAGCGGCTATCGGTACGAATCCGCTGAGAAGCAGCACGAGTAATAATCGCGCTATAAACGTTGATGCCGTTTTTCTTCTTCCAATCATTTGAGATCCATCCTCACGCGTTCTTTGTAAATCTTTGAAGAGTTCCGCTATCTGCCTCGGCAACTCTCTAGGCTGTATCGGTGTCATCGCCCTGGCGTTGGTCCTCGCCAAACTGCCTGGACGAACC
Organism: uncultured Candidatus Obscuribacterales bacterium; assembly: GCA_964493595.1. Classification (GTDB taxonomy): domain Bacteria; phylum Cyanobacteriota; class Vampirovibrionia; order Obscuribacterales; family Obscuribacteraceae; genus QKMZ01. Next base: position 5,579 of record CAZBOX010000032.1, read on the forward strand.
GGAGCTGTCATCTCCACCACCCGATGGGAAGAAACCGGACTTCTGAGGACTGAGCGCAGCCATCATGGTCTGAGGGCTATTTTGCTGCATGAAGTCTTGGACCTGAGCGGCAGGCATACCAGCTTTTTGCAGCTGAGCACCAATATCCTGGACATTCTGTTGTGCGGCTTGAACATAGCCGGACAGCGGTACTGCCGGATTGGCTCGCGAGCCTGATTCAGATTGATCGGCTGGCGTAGAGGTCGGTCCGCGACTGGCAGCGCCGGCCGAGGCAAGCGCTGTTCCCGTACCGGTGCCTGTACCTGTGCCCGTGCCCGTACCTGTCGCTGATGGCGGCAGAATGGCGTTCTGGACGAGATTTTGGGCAATATTGGTCTGGTTCTGCACGGGCGGGCTGAGATTCTGCCCTGTTCCCTGTCCGGTGCCCTGACCCTGTCCTCCGCCCGTGTCGATGCCGCCGCGCCCGCCGTTGAAGGCGTCGTAGCTACCGCCACGCGCATCGCGGAAGGCGTTCAAACCGACCGAAGTCTGATTGATGGCTTGAAGAGCTTGCTGCTTGTCAGCTGCAGGCATATTGGAATTTTGGATCTGGCTGGCGAATTGCTGCAGCATGCCGCCGCCGCCACCGCCGCCGCCACCACCAGCTCCACCGCCGGCTCCACCACCGCCGCTGCCGCCTCCGGCGCCACCAGGGCTTCCACCACCCATGGCATTGGCGACTTTCTCGACTTTCTCGAGAGCCGCAGCCGGGTCGAATTTGAATGGGCTGAACGGCACATGCAGCATGAGACCGAGCAAGCATGTGAATACCGCGACTTCCCACTGCAAATTAGTTGGAGTTCTAGACTGTGAAATATAGATCAGGCGCTGAGTCATGATGGCTAGAATGACCATCCAGTAGAAACGCCAAAGTGCAAGCGAGATTACTGCATTGACCCAGCTTCCGAAAACACCGCGAAAGAGTTTCTGATTGCCTTCATTCTGCAGATCCGGCCAGGCATAGAATGCCGCAGCCAGAGGTCCGAGCAGGAAGAGATAGCACATAAAAACAAGTTGGAAAGCCGTCAGAATAATCAAACTCTGCGACATGAAATACATCATCCAGTTGAAGGCCATCTCCAACATTCCGGACAGCCAGGATCCTCGCTCCTCCATGGTTCTCGTCTCAGGCGTGTTGCCGCCCAGACCTTCGCCGTATCCGAAAAGGTCCATCACGAATTGCAGGACGGCACCGAAGACATCTCCCGACCAGAGCCTGTCCCAGGCGCTCTGTCCTTGCTGACCATTGCCCGGCTGGGCCGGCGGAAGGATAGCGTTGTCGACGTTGGTTCTTGGGTTCGGGTTATATGAGAGGTTGTGCGTCCACTCTTTGACGCGATCTATATTGACCCATGGATCGTAGACCGAATACGCCATCGAATTGCCCACGTCAATTGCATAACTGACGATGAGCTGAGTAGCCGGTATAAGAAAGACAGCGACAAAAGAACGCAGCAAGCCGTCGAAGGGGCTCTGAGCTTCCTGAGCTCTGAGAGCAAAGCCGCCGGCGACGATTGATTTTGCCTGGCTGATCACAGCGCCCGGCAAGAGAAAGAGGATAGCCAGCGGCACATAGACCTGGTGGTACATGATCTGCACCTGACGAACAGCGTCCGAAACGCGGCGATAGTAAGCGCCGAGGTTGGGACCGGTTCCTGAATTTTCGTTAGCCAGGTTGATCAAAGAATTGGTTGCGTCACCCTGGATGATCCGGGCAGCCGCATTGTCAAAGGAGCTTTCGGCAACGCCTGCGATACTGTTGCCGGCCGCACCGTTCATCATCTGACCGGTAGTTGTAGCAGCCCACATGAAACGTTCCGGGTCGGAGAGCAATTCGAGCATGCGGTTATTGTTTTCGCGGTCAATCAGCTGGAATTGCGTATCCGAGATCGGCAAGCCGAATGTAGTGATACGACCGGTTCCCGGCGGATTATAGCCAGTCGCTTTTTCGAAGATAGCCTCGTCTCTGGAAGTCTTTACTTTGTCCATCGCCTCGAGCTTGGGTTGGACATAGCAAGGCACACCATAAGCCGTATATTTCGGGAATTTCCATGCTTCAGCATCCTGTAGGAACCAGCCCACCGGGCTGCCGCAGGGCACGAAGCAGGAGTCATAAGCAAGGACTTTTGTCTCAGTATTGGAATCGGCTGTCTCTTTCGTACGTGTTTCGCCCTGTGAGGGTTGTCTTGCCGAACGTCCGTCTGTCTGAAACTCTTCTCTCTTTTCCGGAACAGTCTGCCTTCTAGGCGCTCTGGTAGCAGGCATCGGACTGTCGACCGTCTGCAGGCGGTCGTATCTTCGGTTGATTGCCAGCCACTTGTAGCGCAAGCAAGCCATGTCTCGAATGGTTTGCGCAGTCGAGTTATTGGAATCGTCCATGGTGCCCTGGGCGTTCGTGAAGAACTGGTTCGTATTAGCCTGCGAGAATGCCGGCAGGGCTAATAGCGCCATGGCGAACAGCATCGAGAGCGCGACTGCTGCGCGCGCCCGGCCATTTGCCAGTGTAACCAGTTTGAATTGGCTCGACATCTTATTCATCAAAACTACCTGATTGAGCGTTGGTCTAGTAATTTCACGCGGTCTAGGATCTGCAAACGCTTCATCTTCAATGGTCAACGTTTCATGTGTATGCTCCGTTGTCCGTCAGAGAGAGATATGGTCAACCTGTCATTCCAGGGTCTACCGAAAATCGTGATGGTGCCTTTTACTTCTCCATTTGGCGCTACGCTTGTGGAGTCGAATTCGGCACGCATCGCTGCTTCCGAAAGCTTCTGATTACCCTCCTGGACTGATATGTCATCGGGGCTGAAACTGAAAGCATTGTCGGATGTGTTGCGAATAGAAACATTGAGAACGCTCTTGCGGGCGCTGATGTTTTTGCCTTTGAGTTCAAATGAGATGCCGTCCGATGCTGCCGGAGCGTCTGCCTGTGCTGCGGCGCTGGATGACTCACCTTTGGACGGAGCGGGCTCGAGATCGCCTTGGGCTACTTCGGCCTTGCCGCCTTTCTTAGGCTTGTTTTCTTTACTCGCTGTTTTAGTCTTGGTTTCCTTTGCTTTGCCGGCGTTCTTATCTTTCTTGCCTTCGTCGGCCTTGGCGGCTTTGACCGGCTCTGGCGCCGGTTGCTCGTCACCCTTTTTCTTGTTGAAGCCGAAGAAGCTGCCTACCGAGCCCAGCACGTTGAATCCGCCTTGAGGAGCGACGTCTTGCGCTGGCTGAGCTTGAGCCAGAGATTCGATAGTGGGAGACACACCGGAGACTTTCTGGATTACGGCACGTGCGGCTTGCGGGCCCGCTACTGCCGCCAATTCAAGCTGGGCTGAGCGCATATCCTCTTTGGAGGAATCCGCTTCGCTCTGTGCTTGCGACAGATCGGCAGCCGCTCTCTGCTGCTCGGCATGGGACGAAGCCACTTCAACTTCCTGTTTTCTGGCAGCAACAGTCTGCTGAGCAAGAGCGAATCGATTGTACGAGTAAAGATAGCGGTAATAGCTTTGCACCATGTCGCTCTGCGATTTTCTGAGCAGACCCTGGATCCGCTTATCAACAAAAACAGGCTTGAATACGGCATCAACCTGTCTCTGTCCGACACTGAAAGAACCTTTGGTAGCTTCACCAGGCAAGCCTACATCGATACGCGACAGCGATGCAGCTATATTAGGATCCCGGGAAGACCAGGCTCCCAGCTGAGCCGAGCTGATTGCACCTTTCCAGAGAACACGCAAATCGTCCCTCTGTTTGTAGGGCGAACGCGCTTCCATACCGGTCGGCGTAATCGGCACGAAATTGGCGAATTTCTTGGCTTTCTCTCGGGCCGCCGGATCTTCGTCTGCCTCCTCGCGCGGACTGCGTTTTCCCGATCCGAAAAGCGCAGGCCTTTGCGGCGCGCCATCTGCAGGCGGAGCGGCCTGCTGAGGATACGGGATACCGTAAGGATTCATGTATGGATTGGCATAAGGGCTGGCATACGGATTGGCATACGGATTGGCGTATGGATTACCGTATGGGTTGTTGGGATCGCCCCCCGGGGCACTGGCCACTGTAGTCTGAGCAGTCGTCGACAGTGTCACTGCCGGCGGTGGCGGCACCAATCCTCCTCCCAGGGCTCCGGATGGCGGAGCAGGCACCTGCGATGACTGATAGCTGCCGTAACTGGCCGTCGAGGGAGCGGACGAAACAGGCGTCGATTGAGGAACGGCACCGGATGTGCTGGGCGTGAAGGCTCCGGAATCTGCAGCGGTCACGCTCATCCCGGCGCCTGCTGAAGCTACTTCTTCTGCCGGCGGCGCTATCGGTTCCATGGAAACCTTGGGAAGAATTCTTCCGGAACCATCAGTCTCAGCCATCTGGTTCATTTGCTGCTGGGCGAGAGCCGCCTGCTGCATACGGTTTGCATCTTCCTGACGAATGCGCTCCACCATGGTGGGATCGGCTTTCGGTCTCAGGGCATTGAGAATGCCCTGCCCTTGCACTTGCTCAATTCCTTGCGCAGAAGCGCCGCCGCTGCCTGCCTCTTGCCTGGCACAGCCAGTCAGAGCCAGCGCCAGGGCAAGCGCTGCGAATTTAGAAATTGTGGGAGTGTGTTGCATAGGGGGTGGTGTAGGCTTTCTAGCGTTGTGTCTAGTTCTTCTTCAGCAGGCTGCCTCGGACCGAAGTATCGGTGCGAGAAGCACTGCCTCCAAAACCGGCTCCCGAACCATTGCCGTATCCGCCGCTATAGGACGAAACTGCCGGTCCGTTGTAGTTACCATTGGTCTGCCCTCTCGACGGTGCCATACCGCGAGCTGGCCCAGCCGATGCTCCTTGCGATTTGGGCGGAGTCATCATTTTGCCCATCAATCGGTTGGTGGAGGTGGCATCAGCAAGCGGTCCTTTCGGTCCCATGCCTCGTGCCGGAATATTCGACTGACCAAAACCTGTCTTCGGCAAACTGCCCATATTGGGCATCATGCCGTTGGAAGTCCTCGGTTGTACAACCGGCCCGCCCATCTGCAAAGGTCCGCCATTGGGACCACCGCCGGGACCGCCGCCCTGCAGCGCACCGGCTCCGCCGCCGCCACCGCCGCCATATCCCTGCGGTCCAGGCGGCAACTCGATTTGCTGCTGTGCTTGAGGAGCTTCGCGGAAATCTTTGATAATCGGACGTTCGTCCAAGATTTGCATCTGTCTGGGCGCGCTGTAGAAAGTCGTTTTATCAAGCTTTCTCTGGTCGATTTTGAAACCCTGCGCCAGCGATGGTGCAGCGCAGAGCGCTACTGTCGCGCCGGCTGCAACTATCAAACTCATCGTCTTTACTAACTTAGCCATTTTGAGAACTCCTTCCCCCGAGCCATTGGCTATCCGAATCTTCGGCAGCCGATTAGTATCTGAAATTTAGAACAAGCTTATTCCTGTGAATCTGCGGGACGCTGAATTGATCGGCGATACAACTCTTCGGCCCACCTGCTTCATTTTTCTGCCAACTTTGCTCGGTCTTTTTGCCGAGCTGCCTGAGAAATCGTCCTCAGGAAGTGAAAGATCTTGCGTCGTCGATTGATTGATAATTACAGGCTGCGGTGCTTCAGGTGCAGTCGTTCCATCATCGCGATCATTGAGCTTGGGCTCTTTGCCCAAAGCCCTCAAAGCTCCGGCAGGACTGGCCGGGCCGCCCATGCCGGGCGCTCCTCCGCCGTCACCGGTCATGATCTGGTCGGATACGGCTTTGTGGGGAGGAGCAACTTCACCGCACTTGTAGTATCCGGACTTGTGATTCTTCGGTATGAAAGCGCCAGGCTCATAATGCCCGTAGCCTTGTTTTTTCGAGAGCATTCTCGGCGGTCCATCGTCGCCGCCACCCGACCCGGGCGCCGGTCCGCTCCAGGAGCCACCGCCTCCGCCGCCACCGCCTGAGCCACCCCAGCTGCCCATAGCTATCGGCAATTCCAATCTTTCCGGTAAAACTGGAAAGCCCGCAGGCGGCACAGGCTCGTCTGAGGCGATTGGTTCTATTGAAGGGTCTGGTTTGCGGGGCTTTGGTTTCGGACGGTACATGTAGCCTCCGCCTGCCCCGCCGCTGCTCGCGAATCGGGTCACAGGGGGAGGAGGCGGTGGATGCCGCTCCTGTTGCGCGGCTCTGTCGTACTGGTTATCGCCCGGCTTGTGGACGTATTTGCCCATATTCGTCTGCGGAAGCTGAGCGGAAGCCATAGGGACGGTCAGTCCCAAGGCTGTTAGTGCTGCCAATAGTGGCGCAGGCTTTGTCATTACAAATATCCCTCCCAAGGGAGATATCTATCTCGGGCTCTGCGAGCCCTCTGCTGAACACATGCCTCTTTTGCCTAGTAAGAAAACGCCAAATAAGAAATAAAGAGAGATTCCTGAAATATTTAGAGGCTATATATGTGAATTCAGTCTAACAGAATAAACGCGAATTAATCTCCCTGGCGAAAAATGGGGCGAAATTGGGCAAAATGCCTGCGAAATGACTAATTTTTAATTGTTTGGGGCACCATTGTCAATAACAATCTTCGCTCTGGGCTGCGAAAGTGTTGTCCAGACAACACTTTTTGTCGCCTCAGGGAAAAGGCTCTTGCCAACCAGAAAAAATGGTGCCAAATATACAACCATCGTTAAAATGAAATCCAGGTAATAATGCGCTCTTGTCAGGGGCGCACCGAGGATTCAAGAAACAACAATCGAATTTAGTAACGACTTACCAGCCAACATTTTGAAAAACGCCAGACCGGCAAGGAAAAAACATCCTGAAGGGATGTACGCTCAAATTATCATCAACTTTCCAATTTCGCATCAACTACAGCCATGTCCTTTTATATTCGTTCATTGAATTTCAATTCATCCCCGAGACAATTAACTGAAACTCTGAGCCAGAGCCGCTCCAGGCGCATGCTGTCCGCAATCGTTTGTTTGTCTCTGCCGCTTTCCTTTATATGGAATTTCGGCATTCAACCAAACGACGCTCAAGCCAGAGGCGCTCGGCGTGCGACTTCATCTGGTGGAGGCGGCGGCGGAGGCGGGGCCGTAATGCTCAGTACTCCGAATCCGACCAATCCGCTCGAGCACAATAACCGAGCAGTGGAGCTGGGCAGCAAAGGTTTGTGGGCGGATGCCATACGCGAGCACGAGATCGCGCTGGAAGGCGATCCGTACAACGAGCAATTCAAAGTCAATTTATCGGGTGCTTGCCTGCGTTACGGCGACATGCTCGCATCGAAGAAAAAATACTATGAAGCAATGGTTCAGTATAGAAAGGCTCTCTTTGCCGATCCTGCCAATGCAGTTGCGGACAGAAACCTGGACGAGTGCCTGAGAGCATCCGGCAAAAACGCCGATGATCCCAATGTCCGCCACCAGATTGCTGAAACCGCCGAAACTGAAGGTCGCTTCCGAACAGCGCAAGTGGAATACAGAAAAGTCTGCCGCATGAGTGATGACGGCAGCAGCCACGCGGATCTGGCTCGCTCCTTACTAAAGGACGGTCAGGATGTAGCCGCCTTTGAAGAGTTGAAAATTGCAGTCAATAAACCCTGGAAAGACAAGGTCGAGCAAGCGAAGTGTCACACAATGCTGGGCGACGTGCTATGGCGTTATGCAAAAGTGGCGAGAGACAGAGGTGACAGACAATCAGGTCTGAAACGGCTTCAGAACGCCGCCGTTTCTTATCGCCGGGCGGTTACTCTCAACCCGGCATACTCAGATGCTATCCAGGGACTGAAAGAAGTCGCTCGTGAAGCAGTTTCCATCAATGGTTCTTTCGACAATCACCTGATGTTGGCTGGAGCCTATCAGCTGGCCGGCGACTTCGAACACGCAAAAATGGAATTCGAAGAATGCTGGAAGAAGAATCCTAATTCACCGCAGCTGGCCAAAGCCAGGCGTTCTTATCATCTGGCAGTAGTAATGAATCCTCAGACACCACCGGCAGTGCTAGCCACATCGCTGCAAAAAGCAGAAGATATTCTGCGCCAGAATAATCAAGATCCGGAGATGCTCTTCATATACGGAAGGGGCAAAGAACAGCAGGGAGATACGGCGACGGCTCTCAAAGCATATCAAGCTGCAGCCTCTATCAATCCGCACATACATCCCGACCTCTTGCAAGGCATAAGCCGCCTGGGCGGTGGACCGGCGCCTTCAGCAGTCGCAAGAGGAGGAGCAACGCCAGGCGCAGCGCAAGGAAAGCCGGGAGCAGCCGGAAATCCGGCGACTGCAGCAGCGGCAGCGGCTCCAGCTCAGCCTCAGGAGAAAATTCTCGATCCCAGGCGCTTTGCTTCAGCAGAAGGAAAAATGGCATCGGGCGACAGCGACGGAGCCAAAAAAGAGCTCGATGCTCTTGTAGAAAAGGAGCCCAAAGACGCACATGCCTGGCTGCTTCTGGGCAGAGTAGCAGAAAAGAAGGGCAATCTTGACGACGCATCTGCATCATACAGAATGGCTTTCAATTTAAAAGATCCAGAAGCCAAAGATGCGATGAATCAAGTCGACTTATCACGCATCCAGAACCTCAAGGTAGAGGCGGAAAAACAGGAAGCTGCAAACAATTATGTTGCAGCAGCCTCAAACTGGAAAGACGCATGTACTGTAGCGCCGCACCTGCCCTTGCCTTTCAAGAGCCTGGCCGTGTGTCTGCAAAAACTCGGAGATAACAAAGAAGCAGAAAAAGTTTTGAAAAAGCTGAAAGATATAGAGAAAGAGTAAGACTAGAAAAGCAAACGCAATGATCTTTAAAAGAAGGCAACCCTCAATTTTTAGAACCTCCGTAACCAGCGGCATTCTCGCTGTTTCTCTTTGCGTCTCGCTTTCGTCGTACCTGCCTGCATCCGCTGAAGAAAAGACAATTGCTGATGCCGACGAGCTTTTGCTGCAAGGAAAATTCGAGGCGGCTGAAGAAACATATCGAGCGCTCTGTAAATCAGACGAGTCGGGTGACGCGCACGCCGGGCTGGCTGTAGCTCTGGCGAAGCAGAACTGGCCGCCAAAGATTATTGAGGCGGAAAAGCTTCTGCGCTCTGCAAAAGACAAATATTCCGAAAACATCAATCTCATGGCTGCTGCCGGCTTCGTTTCCTATGTGCATTCCCGACAGGTAGCGTCGCCTGCCAAACGGGACGCCTACCTGGAAGCTTCGGAAGCCTTATGCAAACGTGCAATCAAAGCCAATCCCGACACAGTCATCGCCCATCAAACTCTGGGGTTGGTAAAACTCGCCCAGGACGACGCAGAAGGGGCGGTCGAGCCGCTTAAGAAATCGGCAGAGATGAACCCCAATAATGCAAATAAAACACTTTGGGCCCATGCGCTGCTTCGCCTGGATCCAAGAGATAAAGACGCAGAACAGCTGATTAGCGAAGTTCTAGCCGACGACAAAAAATTCTACGCCGCCCATTTGGAAAAGGCGCGCATACTGCTGGCTCAAGGCAAGAACGAAGACGCCTTCATGCAGCTGCGCAATATTCCCAAGGCCGAGCGCACTGCAGAATGGAGTCTTGTCGAAGGAGACATTTATCGACGTCAGGGCGATGGCCCGGCGGCATTAGCCTCATGGAAAGAGGCAATTCGTCAGGATCCGCATCTGCCCGATCCCTACCAGCATATGGGTGAATACTATGCGCTGCGCGGCGATGGAGAATTTGCCATCGCTGAAATGCACAATGCTCTGGAAATTCTTCCTAACGACATGCAGTTGAGAAATGCTCTGGCCGAGCTGGCTTTGAGACAGGACAAATTGGACGTCGCCGAAACGGAATATCGCACTATTCTGTCATCGGAGCCGGACGAGCCTCGAGCGCTCTTAGGACTGGCCCGTGTATATCACCGCAAAGCCAGGCGAGAAGGACAGTATCCGCCAGCTATGCAGGAGCTCATGGAGAAGCTCCAGAACATAGTCAGTGAGCAGTCCGTCAAAGCGCAGGTGATTAAACCAGGCGCCAAGACCCTGCAAGAGAGTATTCAGCTTAACGAAGCGGAAAAAGCGCTCACTCAAAAACGTTTCAGAGAAGGGCGAGAAATTTTCTCGCAAGTGATCAACTCTCACAGAGACGATGCATACGACCTTCTGACCATTGGAGAATTAGCCCTCAATGACGGAGACCTGCGCTCTGCCGAAACCGCTTATACCTATGCCAAAGAAATCTCTGAGGTAACGAGCCGAGCAGAGCAAGGTATAAGCAAGATTCAGAGCCAGCGCAACGAGGCCGCCAGACAGACGAAGCTCGGCGATGCCACCTGGAAGATTCCCGAGGTGGCCATCGATCACTACAATCAAGCTCTTATACACGACCCTCAGTACCCCGCCGCATATTACGGATTATTCTCACTTTTCACAAAAACCGAAAGAGACGATTCCGATAAAGCAATAGATTATGCGTCCGCTTTCCTGGAAGCTGCCGACGACGCCAACCCCTTGCGAAAGGAAGTGGAGGCAAATCTGGCTAAGCTTAAGAAACAGCCCAAAAAGGGGAAATCGACAAAGTAGCTGACTTTTGGGCAAGAGAGTGTTAGATAGACTGTTAAATGATAGGAGAAGCAAGGAGTATCAGATGAGCGTCAAACAGTTCAAAGGCGGCGGGGGAAATTTTGAGGGAGGCGGTGGCGACGATAATTGGCCACCGGCAGACAGGCCCTCATCGCGCCGTCCTATGGACGGAAACAAACCGCGCAGCATCCATGAAACTCAAGCATGGAAAGATTCAAAAGGCGGTCTGCAGAAGATCTGGCGCAATTATCTCAATCTTCTGGGGCGTACCTTTCAGCAGTTGTCGCGCTCCGAGCAGGAGCGCTATATAGAACGTTTCTCCATAACGATCGCGGTCGGTGCAGCCTGCGTTATGTCCAGCTTCTTCTACTGGTTCTTGCCTCCGCTTGTGCGCGTCCTTGTTGTTCCTGTCTTCATAGGCGCAGCCTGGTGGGCGGGAGCCAAACTGATTGCGCCCCAAGTTATCGATCGATTTGCCCAATATCTAAAAGCGGAAGAGCAATATTGAGCGAAGAAAAAGGCAACAGTAAGCTGGTCAAAATTGGGGGCGCCCTGATTATTTTGGCCGCTTTCGGCATTATGCTTCCTGCAGTATTTCAGTTTGTGGCAGGCATCGGCCGCATGGTGATACTGATAGTAGTGGCATTAGGTCTGGCGTATGTGCTGAACATGCTGATGGCTCGTCAAGCTCTGGAAAAGGCGAGAAGAGCAAAAACAGCAAAGGGCGCAGGCACTGAAGCGGCAGCGGAAGCAGCGGCAGCGGAAGCAGCGGCAGCGGAAGCAGCGGCATCAGCCAGAGCCAGCCAATCGACAGCCAAAGAGGAGAGCAGCGGCGTGAATGGTGCTGGCGAAAGAAGATAAACTCCCGTGAAAAACCTGTCCCGCGATGGACTGCTTGCGCTTCGAAAATTGAGTATGCCCATAGCCAGCCAAATCAAAGGAGTCTGATCTAAACTGATGACACCCAACATTTTTTACCGTCATACGGATAAACGGCTGAGCCAAAATGCCTATTCGAGGGCTATCGAGATGAAGACAAAACTTGCATTATTCGCATTGATAGGCATCTCAGCGACAGCCGCCGTGAATGTCGCAATGCCAAAGGCAGCGCTCGCTCAGCGCAATCAATCAGCCGACAGCCTCTATCGCGGAGCGCATACGATACACGGAAAGACCGTGATTATTCCTATCGGAGTTCACTTCGAAGGGCGCATCGACCATACGATCGGCTCTTCATGCAGCAAGCCAGGAGAACGCTTCGAAGTAGAAGTGTCTTCCCCCGTGCTCGCCAATGGAACGGATGTGCTGATTCCAGCCGGTTCAGCAGTAGTGGGCGAGGTGGTGGAGTGCATACCGTCGAGCAAATTACCACATCAAAAAGGCTTTCCGAAACCGACCGGACAGTTGCGCGTGCAGCTCTCCGGACTGCGCACTCCTGATGGTGTTACCTATCCAATGGTGGCATCCCTGGCCGGTGAAACGCAGGCTCAAGCAGGGGGGCAGGGGCGACGCGGAGCGGAACGCGCCAATACGCGCCTGGGGCACGGAGTTGCTTATGTAGGCACGACGGCTGGATTCGAGGCGGTCGCGCCGGGCGCAACCCAAAGATTTCGCACAAGACCGGGGCAGCCGCCCAAAGTAGTTTCGCCGCAAGAAATCATGCGCGATCCTATTTACGGCAGCGGTCAAGCTGGTTCTCAAACGTCGGGCATCTCGCACGTCCGCTCGCTGGTAAAGCGAAATTACAATCTCTGGATTCTAGCTGGCTCTCCTCTTTCCATAAGAATCGATGCTCCTTTCAAAATGGGTATTGCACCGGCTGCAGGTAGCGCTGCCGTGCTCGACGCGCCCATGGACGATCCAGACCGCATAGAAAGAAATGGCGGCAGACGATTTGCCAAGCGAGGGACTAAAGCCAACGACGACGAGGGAGAGGACGAACAACCGGAACAACCTCTCATACCTGATATCGGGCAGAAAGGGTCTCTGATACCCGGCAACCAGATGTTCCAGGGTGGTGGTCAACCGCAGGGTGCGCCCGGCAACAACCAACCGCTCGGGGGCAATCAGGGAAATTCAGGCGGCGGTGGATACATCGGTCAGCCTGGTACAATTCCATCCGGCGCTCCTCAAGATGGGCAGAAAGCGCCTGGCACGGATTTCTAGCTGCTGAGATTTAAGTATGACTTTGAATGGCGACAGCACAGTTGAGAGCGCAAGCTCGCTACCCTTTGTCGTGGCTATTACGGGAGCCTCTGGCTCTGTCTATGGACTGAGGCTGGTTCAGTTTTTGCTCTCCAAAAATCAGCCCATCGAGCTTCTTGTCTCCAAGGCGGCGCTCATGGTGATGAAAGAAGAAAATGATCTTGTCTTTGGCGACAATCTTAAAGATGAGCTGATCAAGCACCTGGATTTGTCCAAAGACGTTCCTTTGACTGTGCACTCCCTGAATAATTACGGAGCCACGGTGTCGAGCGGTTCTTACAAGACCCGGGGCATGGCGATCGTTCCTTGCTCGCTGGGAACTCTAGGAGCGCTGGCAAGCGGTCTGACTGAAAACCTGATTCATCGGGCAGCGGCGGTCTGCTTGAAAGAGCGCCGCCCGCTAATGATCGTGGTTCGTGAGATGCCCTTCGGTCACATTCAACTGAAGAATATGCTGGCCCTATCAGAAGCCGGCGCCATAGTTTCTTGCGCGTCGCCGGGCTTCTACCACAAACCACAGAGTGTTCAGGACCAAATAGACTTTGTAGTCGGGCGGGTATTAGACCAATTCGGATTTGACAATCAGCTTTTCAAAAGATGGAAGTCAGAACAGAAGAACACTCTGAACTCGGGTTCAAAAACAGGCAAATGACCGGTTCAACAGATGGCAGAGCGCGATAAATCAAAAGCGGAAAGTGAATTTCAAGTGGGACGAGTCATAGGCGCCCTTGGACTCAAAGGCGTCCTTAAGGTGCGGCTCGAAACAAACAATCCAGACCTTCTGAGTGAAGTAAAAACCGTCTGGCTCGCCACTGCAGGTGGTGCCAAATCAAACCACCGAGTGGAGAGCATGAAATACGAAAAGCGGCATATGCTGGTGAAGCTTGAAGATATTTGCGATCGCACTCAGGCGGAAAAACTCCTGGGGGCTTCTATTACCACGGAGCGAAAACAAATTCGCGCCCTCGATGAAGACGAGTTTTGGATGCGCGACTTGCTGGGTCTCGACGTTTTCTCAGTCGAGGGAGAAAAGCTTGGCACCGTATGCGATATCATTGGCGAAGCCGGTGAATACTTGGAAATGCAACGCGCAGACGCCAACAAGTCAGACACCGTGCTGATTCCGTTCGTCAAAGCGTTGGTTCCAACTGTTGATTTGAAGAGCCGTCGAATCGAAATCGTCAACCTTCCCGGGCTACTCGATTGAGCGACAAGTTTGTCCTATTTGCCGTTCAAATATCACACCACATGTAATACCACAAGCCGGTTCGTTAAAGTGTGTTAAGGCGGGATTAATTGAACAAAGATCAACTTGATTACCCGGCGCATATACCTTACCTTATACATATCAGGAAATTGCACTTGGGAATCTGCGGCACCCCGATTTTGGACGGCGGCTGGCTTTTGTCATAGCTTTCTTTCAAGACGAATGCGGCGGGGCGGATTGCCAAAACAGGCAAAATTCGATGGCATTTTGGCAGACTCGGCTTACCGAGATTTCTGCCGGCGTTGACGGAAACAGCAAAACATATCCCTGCACAACTGCCAGTCCGAGGGCAACCTTGGTTTCTGGCGGACACTCTATCGGAGTACCAAAAAAGAATGCCTTCTCCGCTGCAGTCACCTCCTCTTCTCACTCCACTGTCTCGCGAAGATTTTCAAGAACTGGAACTGTTTTTGCCGACTTTGAAGGTGATTTCGTACACCGGGCCGGGGCAGTCGGGAGGAGTAAGTAAGAGCCTGGAGCCGGTAGTGAAACGCCTGGGCACTAAAGTGCACTGGTTTGCCATCGAGGGACAATCGCTTCCTACCCAGGAGACGCCGCCCGAAGGTTTTTCCTTCTACTCTCCCAAAGTACCTGCACTCCTCGCCGAGAGACACAGAAAAGCGGCGAACGAATATTTGTGGCCGCTTTTGCACGGGTTGACGGATAGGGCAAAATTCGACCCAGAGAATTGGAAGGCTTTTCGACAGGTCAATGAAATAGTGGCGTCCGACTCGCTCAGCGTTTCCTCCGAGAGCTTCCCAACGCTTTGCTGGCTGCATGATTATCAGGTCCCGCTGGCAGCTCCGCTGATGTCCATGCAAGCGGGATTGATCATCTGCCAGTTCTGGCATGTACCGTGGCCTGAACCGGAAGCAATCATCAATTCGCCAGTAGGAAAAGAGCTTGTGGATGCACTTCTCTGCAACAAGCTGATTGGATTCCATACAACCGAGTATGCGACCAACTTTCTGAACACGGTAAAAGAGCTATTTCCGAACGCTCAGGTCGATGTCCTCAAAATGGAGGTGCGCCGACGCCGCTCGCATACACGAGTGGTAGTGATGCCTCTGGGTCTGGACTTCTCGCTCTGGCAGAAATTGGCCCGCAGCAACAAACCGAAAGCAGAAGCAATGGCAGTAAAGCACAGACTGGCGAACCAGGTGCTTCTGGGAGTTGATCGCATCGACTACACCAAGGGAGTTCTGGAAAAACTGCACGGACTGGAGCGCTTTTTAGAAACGCATGAAAGCTGGCATCGTCGATTCCACTATGTGCAGATTTGCCATTCCGTAAAAGCTCAGGCCTCGCCGCAAAGCGAGTATGAATGCCAGGTCCAGGCCAATATAGACAGGATCAATAAGAGATTCGCCTCAAACGGCTGGCAGCCAATCATGGCGGTCAATGAATATCTTGATCAGAACGAGCTGTCTGCCTGGTATCAGGCCGCGGACGTTCTTCTCGTCAATTCCATCAAGGACGGACTCAATCTGATTGCCAAAGAATATGTAGCCTGCAGGCAGGACGAGCAGGGTGCTCTGATTTTGAGCAAGCAAACCGGCTCTTCGGCGGAGCTTGCACAAGGCGCGCTGATTGTTGAGCCCGAATGCCCAGACAGCATTGCCAATGCAATCGCTCAATCTTTGAGCATGGAAGTCGAGGAGAAGCGCCGGCGCATGAATTCAATGCGCCGAGTGGTCGGCTGGAATCAATTGCACGATTGGGCTCTGGGTTTCTTGCGGCAGTCTATTCAGGGGCGCCATAGTGGACATCCGGGCATTTCGCTCGACTATACAGGCGCCTTGAAGTAAAAAAATTGGTTTCACGAGCAGCACAACTGTTGGCTTGCGCCATCGTATTTGCAGGGCGCCCCTGCTCAGGATTGGCGGCTGAAGAAGTGTCGCCGGCTATGCATTCTGCTCAATATGAGCGAGTTCATGATTCCCGACGCAAGCCTGCCGATTCAAAATCAGATTCAAGATCAAATTCAAAATCCAGTTCAGAATCTAGTTCAAAATCCAATTCAGAGTCCGGTTTAGAATCCAATTCAGAATCCGGTTTAAAATCCGTTTCAGAGTCCGAATCAAAATCGAAAACGGCATCCAAAAGGCATCCGCCAACGCGCGACGAAATCCGCAAGCGGGCGCAGTTCTACACGACAAGGCGCGACTTCACCCTGGCCTTGCCGCTCTGGTACCAGCTGGCAAAACCAGGAGATGCACAGGCTGAGGCTTTTTTGGGATGGTGTCAGCTGCAACTGGGCGATAAGACCGAAGCTATCAAACACATCAATCGATCGATTGCCCTCAATCCACGGACCGTCGAGGGCTTCAGATACCTTGGCTACTATCTAATAGGTGAAGGAAAAATACCCGAGGCTGTTACGGCTTTCCGCACA
Source organism: uncultured Candidatus Obscuribacterales bacterium (assembly GCA_964493595.1). GTDB lineage: Bacteria > Cyanobacteriota > Vampirovibrionia > Obscuribacterales > Obscuribacteraceae > QKMZ01. The sequence continues at coordinate 21,956 of CAZBOX010000032.1, forward strand.
TCGATGAAATTCGACCCTCACCACAAGTGCAATTGCGGAGATCTGGAAAAACTGATCCTTTCAAAGAGCAAGCACAGAAAGCCGTAGGTGGCTGAAATATGCTAGAAATAAGCTCTTCAAGCATCTGGCTATGCGCTATAGGATCGAGGCATGAGCATGAACTGGCGATCAAAGTCACTAATCGCACTGATTTTGAGTGCAATTTGCACATTTTCTCCCATTTGTTTTACAGCCCAAGCATCGCTTGAAGTTGATCCGGACTCGCTACTGCCGGATGCGACCGCTCTAAGAGGCATGGCCAAATCTGCCGTCGGACCGGCGTTCGTCAATCAGCTGAAGGAGAAAGCATCAAAATTGCGCGACTACAAGTGCTACTGCCGCTTGTACACGCGCAAAGGTGGAGTCTGGAAAGACTACGGCGGGGCGGATTATATCTACAAGTACCGGGGGCTATTCAAAGCGACAATCAAAACAAAAGATTACCGCAACGGCTCTGTGGTGGTGAGAGAGCCGAGCGGCGTTATAAAAGGATGCGGCGGCGGCACGCTCAGCTTTATGAAGATCACGTTGAAAGAAGATTCACGCACGCTGCAATTGCCTACTGGATACAGCTTGGCGCACAGTGACTTTGGTTCTTTGTACGATGTACTGGCCAGCAGTATCAGTTCAGGAGCTTCTGCGTCTATGACAGCCTCGGCGAACGTGAAAGCGTTTCCTGGCGAGGTGAGCATTATTGTTCTGCGCTCAGGTCCGGCACCGGACAGCCCGATCCTGGAAGTTTTGTACATCAATAATGATACGAAGACACCGGTTGGCTGGCATACGTTTCAGGACGGTGTGCCTCACGCACTGGTTCTTTTCCAAAATCTCGAGACGAATAAAGGGCTGTCGGAAGATTTGTTTGCCTTGTGAGACTGAAGTGTTTATGAGTGCCCAGATCTGTTTGCGTTTTAGAAAAAGATTAGAGGACTGCAATTGATGAAGAGAGAAGTGCTGGCGGCATTGATTATGTTGAGCGCGATTTCGACGGTTAGTCAGACGGCTGTCTATGCCGAGACCACCGAGACAGAAGCAAAACCGGCGGGGCGATCGACCGAGCATCAATTGATTCTCCGGCGGCGAACAGCCGATGATAAGCAGCAGCTACGACCAGAAGAAATGCTTTCGGATTTGCGAGACACTCGCTTGAGCATTGGACAGGTAAAGCAACAAGCAATCAATCTGTTTCTCGAGGCGACCAGGGTAGTCGTGAAACCCGGCGACCCAGCTTTACATGTTTCGCCGACAACTATCAGCAATGAGATGTTGCATTCAAGAAAAGACTACATGCCGCCAAGAAAAGACTGGCTTGTTTTCTACATAAACACGCTGGAACCGATCGTGCAGTTATTGACGGATGACATACATGATGTAGACACGAATGGACGCGCGGTGCCACCAAATATAGAGTCAAAGATAAACCCGCTCTGGAAAACCTGGCAGAATGACGTACGGGCAATCAATAGAGCCCTCGACGAATTGCAAGAGCTGATCGGACCCGATTCTGGGACCAATGTGGCGATAGCAAAAACAGCGCTGTCAATTTACAACAGAGCAGTCGATCTCGAAAAAATCCGCTACAACGCCTACGAATTGATGAGCAAAGAGTATGTAAGCATGGAGCAGCACAAAACAAGCAAACGCTAGCCTGGGAATTAGAACTGAGAGCAAGCAGCCATAATAGCAAGCAGGCAGGCGAGCGAACCGCCATTTGAGCAGACTGCCATATGAGCGAGCAGGCAAGCGAGTAAGCACCCCGCGAGACAGAAGAAGGAACTGAAAAGCTAATGGGCGAGAACATTGCAAGTGAATTGGGCTATTTAAGAGGACAAGAGCTTTTTCAAATTGCTTTCGGCAGAGACGAACTGGTTTTTACACTGAATTCTGATTTCATCTCGGTCCACTGTCCTGTCTTTTTTGCAATAGGCAACAATCAGCCATTCGAAATATGGGCTCCAGGTGCGTTTTTGAAGGACCCTTCCATATTTCGCCTGCTACATACTCAAGTCATGTCATTTCAAATGAATCAGAACGAAGATCTGAAGCTGGATTTTACGAACGGAGACTATCTGATTTTGTGCAAGAAGCAGAATGCGCAAGGGTCATATCAAATTAGCTGCGGACAGGAAGTAATTGTCGTTTAGCGCAATTGGTCAATCGGACATATAAGCACGCAAGGCAAGACAAACTATGAAAAGAGCATTCATTTTAGCGGCACTACCGGCGCCTCTTCTTCTAGCCAGTATTGCAATGGGCGCGGTGCCGATTGAAGAGCAAGCAAAGACGCCGGCTCGCTCATCTGCAAAATTGATAGCACAATCTGCAGCAAAAACACCCGCGCAAGCTGGTCAAGCGCCAGCGAAATCAGCAGCGAAAACTCCTGTGAAAACAACCGGCAAAGCTTCAGGCTCTGGTGGGGGCGCCGATGCTATTGACTCTTACATAAAACTAGTCAGCCCCAAGATTCAAAACGCGTGGAAGGCGCCAGAGAAGACAACGGCCGAAAAGATTGTCGTGTCATTGACCATCGAGCAGAGCGGCAAAATCAAAAGTGTGACAGTCAAGGAACCGTCTGGAGACCAGGCGTTTGACGATGCGACAGTGGACTCAATCAGCGCTATCGGACAATTACCGCCCATGCCTTCATCTGCAAAAGACGGGATGACATTGAATTACACTTTTCATGCAGGCAACCGCAATCAAGCGATAAAGGCAGACAATGACTCGTATGTTGAAGCATTTAGCCGCAGAGTGAACTCAGCCTGGCGTAATCCGAAAGTGGAAAAGAACTGCAAAGTTTCTGTAGCCATAACCGTCGATAAAACAGGGAAACTCATAAAATCCGAGATTGCGAAATCATCGGGAGTAAAATTGGTCGATGACGCCGGATTAAACGCCGCTCGACTTGCTGAGCCGTATCCGGTTATTCCGGCAAGTCTTGGCGAAAGAATGACTATCACGTTCACATTCGAGGCCGGACCGGCAAAGGACGTAGTGAACAAAATGAGGTTTAACGGAGTGCCGTTGCCGCAGGGTGACTACACTATCTCGTCCGGCGGCGCGCAGTTACGTCCACTGGATGTAGACACAGCGGTCAATCGAAAGCTGCAGGAGCGGGAAGCTCATGTGCAAGAAAGGCTATTCAACCTGAAAAACAGCCTCTCCCAGCAAACGGCAAAGTTTGGGGCTCAGAGTCTTCAGGCTGCCAAAGCACATCACGAACTAGCGAATTGTGCTGCGGAATTGCATGACTACCAAGAGGCGGAATCCAGCTATAAAACAGCATTGTCCATAGTTGAAAGCGAGCCTTCTCAAAGCGTCGAATTGTATTCATTGCTACATGATTTTGCAGGAATGTACGTGATGTCGAACCGGCTAAAAGACGCAGAACCATTGATGAGTCGATGCATGGAAATGGGCAAAGCGGGAAACGGTATTGAATTACAAAAGCAGCGAAAGGTGATGGAAGACTACGCGCGACTGCTCTACAAACTGAATCGCGCAGGGGAAGCACAGGAGATTTACAAACAGCTTAGAGAGATGCATTAGGCTCAGGCATAGCGCTATCAGGCAAAACCTTCTGTTCGACTTCTTCAATCGGCAAGCTCATGCCAATAGCAAAGATTCCCATCGGCCACAGCTGAAGAAATAACCTGTCGACGGACGTCGACAGGTGTTGTGCCAAGTCGGTCGGAGTCGTTATATAAATTACCGCATATCCAAGAATCATCAGCACAACAGTGCAGGCTGCTCGTATAGATGTCACGTCATCAAGACGAACACGAAGTATCGGCGACAAAAGAGCAAGTAATGGAACAGGTGATATCAGCCATGCGCCAAAAGTCACCAGATACACAGCGAAGTACTGAGCAACAATCAAATAGCGTGTCGGATTGAGGAGACGCTGAGTGGTAGAACTGGCCCCTTGACCTGCAATTAGATCATTCTGAGGAGCCAACGTCATCTTGAACCAGAACAGCAAAAGCAAAACCGGAATTCCACCGGTAAAGACAGAAAGCAGAGCACGGCGGCCGATCTTAACATTGCGCGCGGCAATGACGCTAGCGGCAATCACGCAGAGAATGAAGAACTGCCCCTCATTTTTTGTCCAGGCGGACATACTGGCAAAAACTCCAGTCATTATGAGGAAGTTGGGGTTTTTGTCTTTGTCATAAAGAGAAAAGCAAACCATCGTACCCAGGAAGTAGCAGGCGATGGGTACATCAGCGAGCATAGACGCACCGCAAGCTGTCCAGAACGGCGTAGTAAACAAAATAAGGCCGGCGAGCAATCCGTGCCTTGGTGTTTTCAAATAAGACAAAGAAGTTATTAGTAAAAGCGGTGCCAACATAGTGAAAAGAAAAGCAATGCTTGCCGGAGCAAATTGACTTTCGCCTGTGAGTAAAAGACCGAAGCTCACTATTGCCGGCAATAGCAATGGATAATCAGGATGCGACCAAAAAATGAGCGGACTAAAGGTGTTCGCTATACCGAAGGGATCCCGCTCCAAGAAGCGCGCGCGCACATTCCAGATCATGAGCGCATCCCAATTGGAATGCGGCTGCAAATAAACCGTTAACCAGAAAGATCCAATCACAATCAAACCGACAATCAAACAGGCAATCGTAAGCAAATTACCGGCAGACCGAAAATTCAGTTTGAAATACCCCTTGGAAGGCGAGAAAAAAAGTCCTGCACAAAGCAGCGCCATAAGAGACAGTTCGCTGATCCACCAAGCTGTTTGCGCATGAGCAGTAAAAAGCAGTAAGAAGAGAAAGTAACTGCATGAAGAGATACCGATGCCGGTGATGGAACCTAGGCAAACAATCAGGGGAAGAGGTAGATATGATTGACGGAGAATGAACCTGGTTGCTAAAACGCCAACAGCAAGCATGACCAACAAACTGAACAAGTAGGCAATCATGGAGTCTGTTTACCTTGAAGCAGCAATAATCCATTGCCGAAGTCTTTTAGTATCGTCATTCTTTGTTGGCGGGCAGTGGCAAGAGCTTCCTCATGAGTTTTGAAATTTCCGACAACGTAGCGCCGCGTAATCTCATGCATAAGGATGTTCGGAGCCAAAGCGTATTGGGTCATGTAGAAAATCCTACAGGCCTCCAACTCCACCAGATTTTCCTTGGTGACTTCTCCAGCTGTTATATATCCGATAACTTCATGCGGCGGCAGCAAATTTCGAATCGGACGCAGTTTTTCTTCGCTGACTACCACGTCGTCGCGTTTCCCCCCTCGCTCAACTAGCTTTCTGAGCGGCTGAAGGAGCGGAACTACATTAACCAACAAAACAAAAACGACAATAATCTTGTAAGCTGGTGGCATCTCTTATCCAGGGTAATTGTCGAGACTATCGCAATCTACCACTTCAGAAGATTGAATCTTTCCATGTCGACAGTTGAGGTATTTCTGTAAATGGAAAGAACAATTGCTAATCCGACAGCGGCTTCAGCAGCTGCCACGGTAATGACGAAGATTGCAAACAGCTGTCCTTTCACTTGAACTGGATCAACGTAGCGCGCAAATGCCACCAGGTTGATGTTGACAGCATTCAGCATTAATTCAATCGCCATCAGCACGCGGACAGCGTTCCGCGATACAACCATACCGTAAAGGCCTATAGCAAACAGTACCGCAGCAAGGCTCAGATATTGAATGAGTGGGTGTTGATTCAGTGTTAGTGAAAAGAAACTGCCAACAGTTCCAACGGCCATAATGATTGATGTCTGACCGCCTAACAGCGCGACAATGGAACCAAGAATAACTATCAAAACAAAAGCGAGAAGCTCAGTGTAGTCTTTGAGCGCCCAAGATTCGAGCACAGAGTTAAGACCGACCATCTGTATTAGGTTATCGAGATTGCCGGTAGCATAAGCGCCGACAACGAAACAGACTGCAATTGCATACGCTAGAGCATAGGACATCGCCTGCGCAGAAGATTGGGGTTTGGTTGCTACGGAGCTAGTCATCCTTATTACCTCTTGGAAGCAGCGGGCTCTGCGGCAGACTCTTCCACCACGGAGTACTCAAAATCTTCTTCGCCAGACTTCGGCGGTTTCTCTGCCTTTGCCAACATAACAGCACCGATTAAGGCAGCCAGAAGCAAAACAGATGCAAACTCGAAAGGCAGCGAATAATCAGTAGTTAGTGCACGCCCCAACACTTCAACGTTAGCGGTGTCAAGAGGTTCACTGCTTATCGTCCAGTTCTCCGGTCTTACAGACAGATAGATAGTCATAAAGAGACCGACAGCCACCATAAATGCGCCGAGCTGGTTAGCTGGGGCAGCTGTACTTAGCTTTCCATTTTCCATTCTCGGGTTGGTCAACATCAACGCAATTACTACTACGAGAGTTATACCGACCGCATAAATCATCAACTGAGCAAGAGCAAGGAATTGCGCTTGCAAAAGAAGAAAAAGTCCACAAATGGAACCAAATACACCGATGAGAATGAAACCGCTTCTGATGATCGTCCTGTCCAGAATGACACCAAACGCAAGAAGAATGGAAACAGTCGCCAGGATGTAGAACATAAAGCTCTCTACATTGGTCTCAGCCAGCGCTTTGAGCATTTCAAACTGTTCCATAATTCCCTTTCCTCACTCCTCAAAAAAATTGTGCAGCCGATTACTCTTTCGGCTTATCTTCGCCTTCTTTTTTCTCTTCTGCCTTCTTTTCTTCACCTTCAGCTGGCTTTGCAGCATCAGCTGGTTTTGCAGCGTCAGCTGGTTTTGCAGCGTCAGCTGGTTTTGCTGCATCGGCTGGTTTTGCAGCATCGGCTGGTTTTGCGGCATCAGCTGGCTTTGCGGCAGCGGCTGCTGCCGCCGGCTTGGCCGCTGCTGCAGCTCCGGCAGCCGGTGCAGCTTTTGCGGGTTTGGGTTTCGGCAAAGGAATTTCTTTGCGATCGAAATAGTATCCAGACTCTTCCTGGCTGAGTGTCAGTTTACGCAAGTCATATACAAGCGCTTCGCGGCTGTACTCGGACATTTCAAAATCATTTGTATTGATGATGCAGCTTGTCGGGCATACCTCAGTGCACAGTCCGCAAAACATACAAAGCCCGTGATCAATTTTGAAATCGATAAGCTCGAGCTTATTGGTTTCAGGACTTTTATGGGCTGTGATTTCGATGCACTTGTCCGGGCAAACTCTTTCGCACTGGCGACAAGAGATGCAGAGGTGCTCACCAGATTCTGGATTGACCGCTAGTCCAAGCCTACCTCTGATATGGGTATCTGGCATTTTGTCCGGATACACTTGCGTGATCGGCTCACGGAAAGTGTGCATAGCAACTGTCTTCAAACCGCGGCAGATTTGATAGAGGCTGTCTTTGGCGCGTGTAACTAAACTAAGACCCAACATGAACGTTTACGAACTCCCTTGCAAAGACGACCAACACAAACACAATGAGAGATAACGGAATTAAACGTTTCCAGCCGAAGTCCATAAGTTGGTCGATACGGAAACGCGGCAGAGTACCCCGAATGAGAACGGCAAAAAAGACGATTAAGTAGACTTTGAGAATCACCCAAATTGCGGCAAACAGGGTAGGCGGATCTACAAGTCTGATGGCGATGAGTGGAGTCAGAAGCTGATTAATCGCGCTGGCGATCTGTGGTCCACCCAACATATTGCCGAGCCATGCCGGTACTGGACAATCGCCGCCACCAAGAAACATAACGGCAAAAATCGATGAAACAACAAACAAGTTTGTGAATTCAGCCAGGAAGAAGATGGCAAATTTGATTCCACTGTATTCGGTGTTATAACCGCTAACCAGTTCCGATTCAGCCTCAGGCAAATCGAACGGGATACGGTTGATTTCCGCACAGGCTCCTGTCATATAAAGACCAGCGGCAATCAAAACAGCTGCAATCAGCACAACCACTGCTACGCAAGCTGCAAAACCGGCCAGCGATTCTTGACCTGCACTCAAGCCGAGAGCGGCTGCGGCAGGTTCCGAATAAGCAGCCTTGAGTATTTGATCGAAAGACTTTTGAGAGAGATCTTGTAGCGCTGGCGCTGCCGGTGCGAACTTCTGTGCCAGAGCAGCGTCGAGCCCTCGCAATGCACCACCGCCGAGAATGTTCCAGTTAAGGAAGCCGCCTGCCTGTTGCTTCATTATCTGGACAACATCCAGGCTGCCGGCCAGTAAGCAAACCGTCACGAGTGAGAGAACAAGCGGAATTTCATAGCTGATCGCCTGTGCGGCTGAACGAAGACCGCCAACGAGAGAATATTTGTTGTTGCTGGCCCAGCCACCCATCACTATTCCAACCACGGGGACCGAAGAAGCGGCCAGGATGAAGAAAATCCCTGTTGGCAAATTAACTATCTGGAAAAGCTCATGATAATTGGTCACGGCGGCCAGAAGCGGCATTGCACCGAAAATAGAAGGTGCGAAAAATACGATTGGTGCAAGGGTGAACATGAAAGCATCAGCACCCTGCGGAGTGATGTCTTCTTTGAAAAGGAGCTTTACTGCGTCTGCAGCAGTTTGCAAATATCCGTCCGGACCAACCCGGTTAGGTCCGAGACGAACAGTGAAAATGGCCAACCCTCTTCTTTCGAAGAGAACCATAAACATGGCGTTGATAGGAATAAAAACGAGAACTGAAAGAATAGGAGTTAGAGCACGGCAGGTTTCGGCTGTAATTCTGGCGGCATCGCTGTCATATGACGAAAGTGCCATCGGCACGGCTACTCCGACCAAATAGCAGGCGATCCATACCGCACCGAATATGATGCACCACCAAGTGATGGTGAGTGTTCCTAGTTTCAAAATCTCGGCGCCGTTTCTCATGATTCTAAAAGCTGTCCTTGTTCTAAGGAATTGGGTTTTCTAACAGAGTGCTCTTTCAATCGGTCTTCCGACAATGTCGGTCGCCCATGGTCTGGGCTTGTTTACAGGGTCTATCTATCTACATCGGGCAAGATAACGTCTATCGAACCAAAGATCGCCATTACGTCGGCGATGGGATGATTCTTCAAGAGTTCGGGCAATATGGAAAGATTGCAGAATGACGGATTGCGCCATTTGATTCTGTAGGCTCTGTCAGAACCGTTGGAGATGATGTAGCAACCTAGGGTTCCGCGCGGTGATTCGACAGCGGCAAATCCTTCGCCTGCCTTCACGCGCAAACCAGCGATCTGCTTTTTACCGGAAATTTCGCCTTGCGGCAGCATGTCCAGACACTGCTTGATGATCTCGTTGGACTCGCGCATCTCGCGAATACGGAAGATGTAGCGGTCGAAGGTATCGCCATCTCTGTCATTAACAGGAACATCAAATTTCAGTTTCGGATAAACCGAATATGGCTTGGTTCGGCGCAAGTCGATATTGACGCCGGAGGCGCGAATCGAAGGACCGGTGATGCCATAGTCCATGCCCAGCTCTTTTCTCAGGATGCCAACGCCTTTTGTGCGCTTTAAGAAAATCGGATTTTGAGTAACAATCGCTTCGTATTCATCCACACGGTCAGGAAATTCTTCGGTGAATTTCTTCAGTTTGGACAGCCACGCATCTTTAGGATTGCGCATCACGCCGCCGATACGGATGTAATTGAACATCATTCGCTGACCGGCTATCTCTTCAAACAACTCAAGCAACTTTTCTCTTTCGCGAAACGGATAGAAAGGAAATCCGAACATCGCACCCAAGTCGATCAGGTATGTGCCCAGCCAGAGAAGGTGGGAAGTGATGCGGTTCATTTCCGAAACCATAACGCGCAAATACTCGGCGCGCTCTGGAACTTCGCATCCATCTACGACTTCAGCAGCTCGAGCCATTGCCCAAGATGTAAACATACCGGAGAGATAATCAACGCGATCAATCAAAGCTTGGTATTGAAACCAGGTGCGGTTCTGACCTTGCCATTCTTGAGCTCGATGCAAGTGACCCAAAATAGGTTCAGTATGGCGAACAATTTCACCATCCAGCGTGAGAATCAGACGCAACACGCCGTGGGTTGCCGGATGCTGAGGGCCCATATTGATGAGCATCTCGTCCGTTTTCAGCCTGGGTGTCAGATCGACTTCTGTATCCGTTGCCATTTGGTCCTGCCTCTAATAAGTAACTGGGCTCTTAGCGGAAACTTCCGGGAGCCTTGTCATTGAGCGAATCAACCAGCTGCTTGTAATCACGGCGCAGCGGATGTCCGTCCCAATCCCAAACATTGAGAATGCGTCTTAAATAAGGATGTCCGTAATAACGAATGCCGACAAGGTCGAATGTCTCGCGCTCATGCCAGTTGGCTGCGCTCCAGAAGCGTGCCAGAGATGGAACAAGGGGCAATTGGCCTTCGACAACGTCAGTCTTCTTGACTCTGACTTTGATGATCAGTTCATTATTATTCGAATAGGACCAGAGTTGATAAACCGAATCAAATGTATCGGCACTGTCGACTCCACTTATAGCCACCAGATAGTCGAGCTTTATTTCAGATGAGCCGCGCAGAAGCTTCATCGCTGCTTCCAAATTCGCTCCGTCGACTTCGATTGTTTCTACGCCGCAAGAATCAGGCAAGCGCGTGCTGGCGATACCAT
>CAZBOX010000033.1:0-32528 GCA_964493595.1 uncultured Candidatus Obscuribacterales bacterium
CCTTCAGGCGCTTTGCTTTCAGGAGAGTTTCAGCCCTCAGTTCCCAGTCGTCGATATTCCTGGGCGAAAGAGCTATTGCTCTGTCGATATCTTTGAGAGCCTGGTCGACATCTTTCTTCTTATCGCGATAGAGCAGAGAACGTTGAATAAATGCCCAGTGGGCGCGCGGATTCTCTCTTATAGCGGCTGTATAATCAGCAATCGCTTTGTCTATTCGACCCAATTGCTCGTTTTGCTTGGCACGATAGCCCAGCGCCTCAGTGTCATTCGGACGCACCTCAATTGAAGCATCGAAATCCTTCATCGCAAGAAGTGGCTTATTCAAGCTCTGGTAGAGCCGTCCTCGATCGAAAAGAGCCTCGGCATCCTTAGGCTCGGCCTTTAGGGCATTATTCAAATCTTCCAGCGCCTGCTGCAATTTTTCCGTCTGGTAATAGCATTGCGCGCGCATCTTGTAGGCTTTGGGCTTATAAGGATTCACTTTGATTGCCTCAGAGCAAGCGTATGAAGCCTTCGTTGGATTGTCGCTGTCTAGAAATCTCTTTGCTAAGTCGCAGAGCTTCGCGTATTTTTCACTGCTATTGAGTCTGGTATCGCCGGTAATAGCAAGAAGTTGTTTTTTCGGGGGTTTGTTGATATCAGCCTCAATGGCTTTGGCTCGAACTTCAAGCGCAAGAGCTTCCTTTGCTCTTGCATGTTTACGGAGAAATACAGCATACTGATTGAGAACCGGCACGAGAATAAAATCATCCACTCCATCGTGAGTCTCTCGATCAGCGATCTGTTCTTTGTACATCTTTTCGGCATCATTAAGCTTGCCAGAGGCTTCGAAAAGCTCGGCGAGTGATTTCTTCTCACCGCCAAGATCTAATTTCAATTCCTGACGCTCAGCCATGATCTTTCGAATCACAGATTCGGCTTCATCCCACTTTTTCTGAGCTTTCAGCTTGTCGACCTGGCGTATTTGAGCCATCCACTCTGCGCTCTTGGTACGTATCTTTTCCTGATACTCGATATCCTCAGCCGCCCTGCATGCTCCGGCAAGCATGACGAATGAGCTGAGAGCGATGACAATCCGTTTGAGCATGATTCTGATTCCTTTTGAACTTTACGGCTTAAAACTTGGGTCCAAAACGACCCGCCGCTCCAGAAACTTCCACCTTCCGTCCGACTTAATTAGGCGGTCTGTATACACACCCGAAGCAATAAGCCTGGGCTCATTCACGCGGTCATAGACGAGCATATAGCAACGCTGCTGCGCTTCTCGAGCATCACCCTGGATGACAAAATTAGTCATCACGTGCCGGCGGTTTTTAATCCGATCGCCAAGAGCTGCGAAGAGTTCTCGCAGTTTGTCAGAGCCTTGAAATTCTCCCAAACCGCCCTTCCATATTCCGTTGCTGTCCCAGGTAGACATCCAGGTATCGAGATCCGTATCATCCATCGCGTTGGCGTAACGGGCGGTCAATTCCTGTATTTCCAATTTGTCTTCTGCTTTCATCTGACTATCCACTTAATTTTTGACGTGCCTGCTCGAACTTTTCACAGTTATCCATAAATTGATGATTCGGGCGCTCCAGGTGCCGCCGCAAAGACGGGCTGCAGAGCCAGGCAATCAGGTAGATTGCAATCAATAAGGTCATTAGAATCAGAAGCGTGATTATCACTTCTTCTTATCCTCCACAAAAAACGCTTGCACGTATCTGGAGAGATAGTCTCTCTCCTGCTCGGTAAGCTGATCTTTCCATGGTGGCATACTGGTGCCGGGCACACCATTCTCCAGTACGTTCAAGAGATCGTCAGGTTCTGGCTGGATTTCTTTGAAATTGGCGGCGGGACGCACCAAACCGGCTGCAGCCGGTCCCTTGCCATCACCTTCGATACCATGGCAGGAAACGCACTTCTGCTCGTAGATCTTCTTGCCTGCCTGTACCTCTTTGCTGGCCATCTCTTCGGCCGAGGTTATATAAACGGCTCGCTCTGGAAGTATCTTGAGGTGAGCGACAAGCGCCTCAATGTCGCTGCGGGGCAGATCCCTCCACGCCGGCATTGATGTTCCAGGAACGCCGTTCATAAGAACAGAGACCAGATGCTTGGTCGTGTAATTAGCCTCGATAAGACCAGCCGGCTTCGGTAAAAGCCCTTCGGCAGCAGGTCCCTGCCCGTCTGCCATTTCGCCGTGGCAGCCCTGACAATTCCTGGCAAAGACAATCGCGCCCTTTCGCTGCAGATCTGCTAGTTTGGCTGCGTCCGTTGGTAATGTCACCTCAAAGGGGGGAACACCGACTGTACGTGTAGCACCACTTGCATCAAGCGGCACTGGAGTGGTCTCGATTTTCTTGACCTCATCGGGACATTCACAATTCGGTGCAAGAGTGAATTGCTTTGGATCGTTGCCGGCAAGTTGCCGCGCCTTACCGAGCGACTTTATGTAAGCAAGTAAATCCACCGCCTCAGCTTTCGGCTTGGCCGGCGAGCCATCAAACAACCAGGGAAATGACGGCATCACCGAATCAGGAACAATCGAGCGCGGATTGTATAGATGTGTGAGTTGCCAATCATCGGAGCGAATACTTGTCTCACGCGAAAGATCAGGACCAATCCTGCGTGTTCCCCACAAGTGCGGATAATCATAACGATTTTCCCAGGCTCTGGTTGGAGCGCCGAATCGAGACACATCCGATGGAACAGTGCGAATTTGCTGAGTGTGGCAGTAAGCGCATCCTTCACGGGCATAAACGATTCGGCCCCGCTGCTCTTGCTCTGTAGCCGACAGCATGGTGGCGGGTTTGGTGCGCTTTATCTCTTTCTGCAGTGCCAGGCCTGGTATAACGGCAAGCACGGTAAAAGAGAGCAAGAAAAATCCGATGCCGCCAATTCCTGCTGCCGCATAGGCCATACTGAGACGTTTCGGCACCTTCGAAGCATCAGCATTATCGACATCCTCTGCGACGCTGTGAGAGGGCGAGACTGTAATCTCATTTTTTGTACCGGTAAAAAAGGATGTATAGAGAGAAATGAAACCGCCTATTATCAAAATCGCGGAGAATGTTCTGTACATCCAGAAATCTTTCGCGGCTCGCACTGAGTCCAGCCACGGAAGGGCAGTTTCCCAAACTCTTGCCTCGCTCAAGCCGGCTGCTGTAAGCAGAGAAACCATGGCGATCATGCCGATTAGAAGAAGCCAGTAAGCATGGTCCAATGCTCTTCTGTTAAAGCGAGCACCGGGAATGCGCTGCCAGACATAAGCCATACCGCCCACGGCAGTAAACGTCGCAAAACCGAGCATCGCCAGGTGGGCATGCCCGATTACCCAGTCGCTGAAGTGAACCAATCGATTGAAAGGCATCAACGCTTGCATTGAACCTTGCAGGCTGACGATCAGATAGAGGATCGTTCCCATCCAAACAAAACGCAAGGAAAGATCTTCCTTCAGCAGTTTCGAGCAACCGCGCATCGAAAGCAGAATATTCGTCACAACAAGGATAACGTCCATGCCCAGATAAACAGAGGCAATAATCGAACCCTTCTGCGCATCCATAGGTATGGCTGAAAAAACGTAATGGTGCGTTCCGTTAAGCGGATAAACCAAAAACAAAAGCCAGAAACCAAGCATAGACAAGAAGTGACTATAAATTGGCTTCTTAGTCACAAGTGGAACGACAAAAAAGGCAATTGCCAGTGCCAGGGGCGTAACGTACAAACCAATGGCATCGTGAATCCAAAGACCGCTATATGCAGCGCCTTGGGCTCCCGGCACTAGTTCTGGCATGACATTGCCAATCGGATAAGCAAAGAGGGTAAAAATTAGCCCTCCCAGAATGTACCAACCGCTGACATAAAGAGAAGAGAGTTTCGATTTAAGAAGCGGTATCGTAAACTGCGCAACGAGACCTATGAATGCCAGCACAACGAATGCATCGACAATAAGAGGAAATTCTCCCCATTCAAGAGGTTGGCTGAAGCCTGCCGATACGAGTAGCCATCCTGGCAAAACAACGGCAAAATTCCACAAAGCGAAAAGTATCCAACCTAGCTTGCGGCTCAATACCGGTCGCATCGCGAGCATCGGAACCGCGTAGTACAAAAACATCAAAAACGCATTACCGAGCCAGCCGAAAAAGATGCCCTGTGTGTGGTTGTAGCGCAGACGCCCCCAAGTAAGAAACGGGCTGGCGCTGGCGAAATCAGGAGTGTGCAGCTTGAGACTGACGATTATCCCGAAGGTTGCCGATATCAAGACAGTGACCAGCGCGGCAATGGCATGCGCTTTGATCAAACCATACTCGACCGATGGCAGTTGAGAAGCTCCTGGTCTCTCGGAAGAATTAGTCATCTGCACCTTCTTTCTCGTTCGAGAAATTAAAGATCCAGACGGACACGGCACGCCGCTGCTCCGGACTCAGTATCAAGTCAGGTCCCCGTTGATAGCCATCCCAGGCATATGCAGGATGAGTAACAGCATGGCTGATGGCACTAATGGCACTGCCATTGATTTGCTCACTGACACCGGGAGTGGGGTGTCCTTTCACCTCTATCGATTCGCCGTATTTTCGGCAGATCTCCATATATGAAGGTCCGATCAATTTTGAATCGACAGCATGGCAGCCTGCACAATTCTCCTGATGAATTTGAGAGCCCTGGCTCAAGAGACTCTCTTTTTCTGCGCTGCTGGCAGGAAGGGATACTGCAGGCGGTGCAGACTTAGAAGAGGACGGATCCGGAATACCGGCTGTAAGCCCGACACTGTTTACGCCCCAGATTGACACTCCGGCAGCAATTAGAGCAATGATGACAGCAAGGAATACAGGCACCTTGTTGGCTGCCCCCTTGTATAAGTATTCGATGTCTTTTGGTGTTTCAGCCATCAGTGCTTTTCCGCTGCCTTGCCCTTGATCGAAATCAGATAATCGACAATTTCTCGAGCTTCCTTTTTGTCGATGTGGGCACCGTAGGTCTTGATCATTTTGTCGACTTCTTTAGTCCAGGTCTTTTCGGGAAAGTCCGGTTGCATGGTTATATACCTGAGCGAGTGGCATACACCGCATCGAGAAATGAATAACTCGCGCCCCTTACCTGGAGGAAAATCCGGTGGATAGTAGGGCAAATCAATGGACTTGCTTTTGACCGACACCGATTTGTCTTCGGTTGTCTTTGCTGTTTTTGAATCGGCATTATCAGCCTTCACCTGCACCGCCAGATAAAGCACTGCGGACAGTACCAAAATAGTGAAAAGGTTTATTCTTTTGAGCCGCATAGTTAGACCACCGGAACCTCGACTTGCTCGATTCCATTTCTCATGTAGCCACTTTTGTTCCAGTACTGCAGACCTTGAATTTTCCCGTCGCCGGCAGTTGCTCGAGTCATGATTTTGTAGTTGCCTGCTGAAGTCGGAGTCCAAGCCAGTCTCCAGCGCTTGAAAGAGAAATTGCCGTAGTCTGCATTATCTAATTTTGCGACATTCCAACTGTTGCCACCATCAAGGGAAACTTCGACTTTGGCAATCCCGCTTCCCCCATCGAATGCGATGCCTTCAATCTCGAACGGCTTACCGGCGCGGACCAGATCGCTAAGATCCGGACGAACAAGAATAGAGCGTACATTCATCTTATTGATAGGAACAGTATCTTTGGCAAGATTCTCCGGCATCTCACTGGCATTGGCATTTTTTGGAATTCTATAAGCCTTCTCCATCCAGAAGCCGTCGAATTTACCCCGTAATACATCGATTTTGGCCAGCGACTTTACCCAATAAGTGGCATACCAGCCCGGCACAACCAGTCTGAGAGGAAAACCGTTTAAAAGCGGCAGAGCCTCGCCGTTCATCTCGTAAGCGACCAGCACTTCATCACTGTTGGCATGATCGATATCCAATGCCTTGACGAATTTGTGCATGCTGTAGAGAGGCGGTTCGTCCAGTCCGGCGAATGTCACCTGCATGGACTGTGGTTTTAAGCCTGCTTTTTGCAAAATGTCTTTAAGCCGCACTCCAGTCCAGCGCGCATTGCCTACCGCGCCGTGTCCCCATTGCCCGCCCGGAACCTGAGGTGTGAAATAACTGCGCGAATTGCCGGAACATTGATTGACCGCCACCAGAGAAACCGGCTCGAACTGTTGCCGTAATTCGTCGACAGTTAGGGACAAAGGCTTTTGAACATGTCCGCCTACATCAAGTCTAAAAGTACGCAAATCGACTGAAGTGGGTATTCCGGAAAAATGCCAGCGCACGAAAAATGCTTCATTTGGAGTGAGATCCTGCCGATAGTAGAAGAGGGGAGTCTCCAGCTGAGGAGGGCGATCGGTCAGCATGATCAGCTCTTCTTTCTCGGGAAAGCGAGCCACCGAAAGTCCATCTCTGACTTTGATTATTGAACCGGTTTGCAAGTCATCCGGCTGGCGCACACTTGTGCAGGCGCCGGTCAAACCGCCGGCTGCAACAGTCGCCGCCAGAAGCAAGAATTTGCGCCTGCTTACATGATTGCCCTCGAGCAGATCAGTTGCTGGTTTTTGCGTCTCGTTTTGGGGTATTCTCATCTGTCGGAGCAACTACTTCCGCGTTTTTACTGCAGCTTACCGCTTGTTTGACCGGCAGATGCTGCTTCTGCCAGGCCTCGATTCCACCTGCCAAATCGGTTACGTGAGTAACACCCTTCTGACTCAGCAAGCTTGCTGCAGTGGAAGAGCGATTTCCTGTGGCACACAGAATTACCAGTTCACGATCGCGCGGCAAGCTGTCAACTTTGTCCAACAAACCAATCAGTGGCATGTGAACCGAGCCTTCGATGCTTGCCGAATTCCATTCGGCATCGTTGCGCACATCGACGACCAGCGGCGGCTTTTGCGATTTCATCTGAGCTAGCAGTCCATCCGGTGTAGCACGAACATTGGATGCCACCAGATCATCGCGCTTATCGAAAGCGGCGATCCCATCTTTGACATATCCGACCACATTGTCAAAGCCGATTCGCCCAAGACGCATGGCCGCTTCGCGTTCTTTTCCAGGCTCGGCAATTATGACTACAGGCTTGTTGTGATCGAGGAAGGTTCCAGCCCAGGTGGCATAGTGGCCTTTCATAGGAATGCTTATGGCATCAACAACATGCCGTTTGGCAAATTCATCCGACTCGCGCCCGTCAAGTATATGTCCGCCTGCATTCCGCTCTTGGATAGCCTCATCCACGCTGAGCGGCTTGAGCGACTTTTGGAGAACCTCATCGAGAGTCTTATGCTTGGACAAATTGTAATTAGCGTCATAACCAAAATATTGCGGTGTTTTTGGTTGGTCTGCAGTAATAAGAGCAATGAACTTCTCTTTGGACATCGGCTGCAGAGCGTAATTAGTCTTCTTCTCCTTGGCGATTGAAGACACTGTCTCAGTGCTCAAATTCTTCCCGCAAAGAGAGCCGGCACCGTGGGCTGGATAAACCAGCGTCTCATCGGGCAATTTCATGAGCTTCTCGCGAGTAGAGTCATACAGAAGACCAGCCAGTTCTTGCGCTGAGACGCCTTTTGAAGCGAGCAGATCAGGTCGGCCTACATCACCAATGAATAAGCAATCACCGGTTAGAACGGCATAGGGTTTTTCTTTGTTGACTTTGGAATTGTAGACGAGCAGCGAAATCGCCTCGGGAGTATGCCCGGGTGTTTCCAGCACTTTTATTTGGACATTGCCCAGATCGACAACATCACCTTCCTTCAGTTTGGTGAAAGAAAAGCTGGCTTTTGTTTTCGCACCGATGCATATTTTGGCACCGACCTTTCGCTGCAGTTCCAAATGGCCCGCCACAAAATCAGCATGCACATGAGTGAGAAAGACATGAGTAATCTTCAGCCCTTGTTTTGCTGCCTCATCGAGATACTGGCTGATGTCACGCTGAGGGTCGACAATAACAGCGGTTTTGCTCACCGGGTCGCCAATCAGATAGGAAGCATGCGATAGGCAACCAAGATAGAACTGGTCCAAAATGAGCCCAGGATGGTCTTGAGGAGTGCTTTTGATCTCGCCGACCGCACTCACCCCAGCGAATACCGGAGCCGAAACGGCAGAAAAACTGACTGCAGCCGTAAGTGCCAGGGAGAGGAATTTTCGCAACATAATGTCAACCTATGTATATATATTAGAGGGGAGTATATCGCCTTGTCAGACTCTTCTCCAGGTAGTTACTCTTATGTACCTACAGCCGTTTTACCAAGCTGATGACTATATTCGGCTTCAGGCAGCATGTTGTAACCGGCATAGTCGATAGATATGACATTGCCGTTAAAATCGAAGTCGAATTCGGCGTATTCGCCCTCGCTGTAATAACCATTGGCGTTTGCGATTCTGAGCTTATTCTCGCCGGCTAATTCCAGAACCTGTATTTCCTGGTCGCGTCCAAAGGGAAACCAGGTATTGGGATCGACGCCTAAAAGACTTCTTCCTGATTCGACTATGGCCAGATCGCCCCACAAACTTGTATAGATGCCTTCGAATTTGCGCAATTGCTCCAAAGTTGCACTGTCCGCGCGCAGTGAGCTGCCGTGAAAATGATCCAGCACGGTGTACAAACCGCGCGCAATAAAAGAAGCCTCACCGTCAATGCAATTGGTGAGCACAGTTATGATCAGCTTCTCTGCCGGATCGCATATTGTCTTGGTGCGCTGACCGGGGAAGGCTCCTCCATGTCCGTATACTTTTCGGTCCAGGACATATTCAATTTGAAAGCCCAATCCATACTCTTCTCCGATATGCGAATTTTTGACACGCCACTGAGTTCGCTGCATTTCCTTTTTTGATTCATCGCTCAGCAGTTTTTTGGAGCCGACGAAATGAGCATCGAAATATTTGCACAAGTCGGTTGCCGTTGAGCAAAAGCCTGTTGCTGCAGCCATTTGCCTGGTGTCGAGATTCTTCTCAATTGGATGCCTTTGTTTCTCGCGACCGCGCCGGGTGTATCCGACCACCAATTTAGAAAGCATCTCTTCATTCACTTCAGAGGTAGTGTTTGACAAACCGAGCGGTTGCAGAATTTTTGCTTGAACATAGCTGGAAAATGGCATGCCATAAACTTCTTCGACTACACAGCCAAGCAGTGCATATCCGAAATTCGAATACTTCATTTGCTTATTTGTGTCATAGACAAGTTCACAGTCCATAAGGGCTTTCTTGAAGGCAGCAAGGTCATGAAAGCTATTGGTCAATTGCCAGAAATTCGCATCCTTTCCGTCTCTTATCATGCCTGCACTATGCGACATCAGCTGACGGAGAGTGACCTTCTCCATGCGATGATCTTTATGATCGCGAACCCAGGGTACATATTTTGCTACAGGCTCATCAATATGCAGTAGTTTTTCTTCAGCCAACTGCATAATCGCCGTTGCCGCAAAAGTTTTGCTGTGCGATGCGATGCGAAAGACATGCTCGACACTCATAGGCTCGCGTTTTTCCGTATCCGCATAACCAAATGCTTTCAGATACTCGACTTTGCCATCGATGTGAATTGCAACGACAAAACCCGGCATCTCCAGCCTTTCATATCGAAATTGCAGCCAGTGATCGAGGAATGAGGAGGCTTGGGGAATGATTTCTTTGAACATGAGTTTATCCTTGAACCTATTGCGCACTAATTGCTGCTCGCCACCAGACGAGCAAAAGCTATTGACTCGGTGAGTGTCGGATTGCGAATTTCTTTGCCGCCTTCATACCAGTAAGTACCTTCCCAATAGCCAATCGGACGATTGGACTGATCCAGAATAATTCTGACTACACCCTTGCCGACCCCGTCGCGATGCGACATTAACGAAAGCGGTGGCAACTGCTCAGGCTGAAAATGCTTTACAGAAGAACTGTCAATTACATAGACGGCCTGGTACTTATATGTTTTTCCACTGATTTGAATCTCTTCAATGGGACCACGTTTGTCTACGACGATAGCGACATGACCGGTGTTGGATTTTTTCTTGACCGCATCCGGCGGCTGCGGTTTTTTCCACGCGATTAAATCACCGCGCCTCAAGTCCTCAATCTGAGCGACTCTCATCCAGCCATCCACGGGTTTGCCGGGTTCCAACCGGCCAAAAAACTGCATATAAGTTTTTGCTTGCGGATACTTTCTATCCGGCTGCAAGCTTTTTATAGCCTCGTATTGTTCTGGAAATTCAGACAGCACATAACTGATAAAACCCGAGCAATCGGTATCTGCTTCGCAGCGCCCATTACTGAAACTTTTGACTTGATTGATGGCAGATGTTTTTCGGTGCGCGTAGCTAACTTGTTCTGCATTGTTGAACACCCAGTCGGCTCGCTGAAAGAGCTTCTCCGACGCAGATATTGTTTGCGCAAAAGAACACGAAATTGAAAGAAGAATGGCATTCAAAAATAAGAGTGACAAGCAAACTTTCAATCTTATCTAACCTCGAGACCGCCCAAGAGTTTGTCCAAATCTTCAATTCTCGCTGGATGCTCACTTTTCAAAAAATCGACGAGTGCATTACGCAAACTGGAAAATCTGTCAGGATCCATGGCCACAAATTTGAGCGGCGAAAAACATCTAACAACAGTCAAGGCGCTCTCAGGAGCGCTGCCATCCTCCAGAAGTAGATAGTCCTTTCCGCCGATATTGACTCTGTACCTGACGCAGAAGGACGAGCTTATTTCTTTCTCGTCAGGCTGCAAGACAACGTATGCGCCGGCCGCATTCTGCCATTTCTCCACGACGCGCAAACTCGAGCCCGCTTGCACGGGCTCACCTGCAACGAACAACTGCCAATTTATCGAATGCATGATGCGCTCTATTCTCTCATGATGTCAGTCTTACGGACAATCTACAGGGTCGAATGATGTCATTTGGCAACACATCAAAAACGGACCAAAATCGGGGGATGCAATAAGAGCCTGGCGGCTGACATAATGTGTGCTCATTTCGATGACTGATTTAAGGAAACGAATCATGCTGGGACGTTTTACCAGAGGCATTGCCCTGACCGTTATATTGCAAGCCGCGACGCTTGCGCCAAGCCTGTTGGCATTTAGCAACACAGGCGCAGAAGCAGCGCCTGCCGCTCGCAAGCCGGTAGTCCCGGCATGGAGCGCCAAAATAAAGGTGCCTCATCGCTCATGGATTCCCATGGATAGACCTAGAGAAATATTATTGTGCGTGCATGGACTAGGCTTCAGCAGCGAGTCGTTCGACGAATTCGGCAGGACCATGGCGTCTCACGGCTTTGCCGTATATGCAGTTGATGTTAGAGGCTTCGGCGCCTGGCTGAATAAGCGTGAAGGAAATACTGTTGACTTCGATGCTTGCTTGACAGATATCGAATCCGCACTGAAAAACGTTCGCAAAGCTTATCCGGGAGTGCCGGTATTTCTGGTTGGCGAATCCATGGGCGGCGCCATCGCCATGCGAGCCGCATCCAGATACCCCGATCTGGTCAATGGACTGATCTCATCCGTTCCGTCCAGCGAAAGGTATGGCAGCCTGACAACCAAAATGCACGTGGGCTTGCGATACATCGAGGACAAGAACAAGCCCATGAATGTTGGGACAACTGTAGTTGAACGCGCAACGGCCAATCCAAATCTGCAAAAGCGTATGCTTGCCGACAAATCCAATCGCATGGAGTTGACTCCCAAGGAATTGAAGCAATTCAACGACTTCATGAAAGGCAATTTTGACGCAGCTGCTTTGATTGAAAAAATGCCGGTTCTTCTTATGGCTGGTTTCAAAGATAAGCTGGTTAAGCCTGAAGGCACAATCGAGCTTTTCAACGCTTTGACAACCCAAGATAAGCTCCTCATGGTGATTGGAGACGGCGAACACTTGCTGCTAGAGGAGAACCAACTTACCGACCAGCTCTCCCAAATGTTGCTTGTTTGGCTTAAGAACGAATCTCGCTCCAAGAGTCCTGGTGTGACCGCTCACGAATAAGGTTGTCCAGCAACGAAATAGATTGAGAAAGGCGCACCTTACGGTACGCCTTTTCTTTTACTTTCCATAAAGTAATGAATTCGGATCAGTATCAAAGCCTACTGGGCACGCTTTTCCAGCTTATATTTGTGAATCGCGTCACTGATCTTGTTGAGGTCGCCTTCCAATTCTTTCTTGTCGTCTTCAGTGAGCTTGCCATTATCTGCTTTATTCTTCATTTTCTTTTTCTTGCGGGCGACATCCGCCAGATCGCTGCGAAGATGGTCGGCTTCTTTCTTGGTCAGCTGTTTGCCCTTCTGCCCTTCATTTATGTCCTTCATAAGTTGAGATTGTCGGTCATCAATTGTCCAGACCTTAGCCGTTGCTTCTGTCGCAAGAGAGGCGATCAGAATGAAGAGAGCCGCTGTCGTTAGAAAAGCAAATTTCATAGATACTGTTAATCCGATGAGGGGACGTGCATGTTTTCGATGCTGGGCTAGCATACACTTGCCGCCGGAATTTTCCAATACTGCCATGTTTTAAAATGCCCTTCAGCATTCGGCTCTTCGGAAACATCCGTCGATACTATAGTGGTGTCACATTCGATATCAGATTGCTGAAAGATCGAAGTCGCAACAAGCTTATTACAGCCCGAAACGACTTCAATCCCTTCGCTAAATCTCAAGTGCTAGACGAACATCACATTCGGCAGAGGCGCATCGTCGAGTTTGAATGGGACTTGCATAAAAATCCCGGCTTTGTCCTTCGGATTGAAAGGAATTTGCATCGACCTTACGCCTTTGTCTTCGGAAGGTCTGTAGAGAAGATCACGAAACTCGACTTTCCATGGAGTTTCCGTCCTCCCTATCTCTCTCATAATGTCGCTCGGGTTTTTAAAATTACCCGGAAGGTTATCATATCGACCGCAAGAACCTCGATTTGCAACCCCCCCCTCTGCTGGAAGTTCAAAAGCATTCCAGGGGTGAGCCTCCTCATTGATAATTGCACTTTCACCTCTATTTACGTCATTCACAAATCCACGACCGGCGCCCCCTCCGGGACCGCCTTCTGCAGGACGTGAGTGAGATTCAGGACTGACATTGCCAGAACCGGACAAAAGTCCAGACGGACGCTCCAGTTTTTCGGCAGGTGGCATCTCCAATTTCATGCCGGGACGGAGCAAGTTGGGATTGCATTTGAGAATCGCATAGTTATCCTTATTTGCCTCGGCGACCATCTTGCCGAGTCTGTCGACGTCCTTATTTGAAGGTTCAATGCCCTTATCCTTAAAGTATCGCCTGGCAATGTCATTCATAGTATCGCCGCGTTTTACTTCATAGCGGTCCTGCTCATCCAGACTGAGCGGCTTATTTCTCTGGGCTTCTCTCTGCTCTTTCCACTGCTCTGTCTGTCTCGAGCGAGAATTAGCGTCCGGCTGCCACGAGCAGGCGCCGTCAGCCTTGCAATTGCCCAATTTAATAGCACTGCCATACAAATCAGTGTCGAAGCTAAGGGCGCCACCCGAGGGTTCGCGCCCACCACTCTTTTGGATTGAATTTCTTTCGTTTAGTAATTTAGCTGCTTGCTGCGAAAGATTGTCGCCGCGATTGGATGTTTCGCGCAACGAAGACTGCGTATCTTCAAGTCTGGGCATTTTAGTAACGCTCCACAGAAAAAGTATCAAGTTTGAGTGGGTGAGCCTATGAAACAGCATCACTCGTGACAGTTATTTGGCTGCAAGATTAAACCGCGGATCTGCTCGCCAGTTCCGACTCTCAGCCTGGGCAGCAAAAAAACTACAGCAAGCCAATTAGGCTGGAACGCTACAGGACACGAGACGTCAATCAACTGGCAGATTTATTTGAGCGAAATTCCAGTGAAAAGCAGTTCTCATAGATTCAACCGCGCAAAAGCTCTGGTGATATCAATACTGATTATCGTCGTTACTGCTGCCACTTCTCTTGCGGCAGCCGGAAATTTCGCTCTGCCGTTCTTCTGGATCGCCTTTGCCGCACAACTGGTGGTTTCAATTTTCAGCGTCTACGGTCTAGACCCTGCTCTGCTCAACGAACGTATGAAGCCGCAAGGCAAAGACGAAGATCGATTCGGCCGCCTGATCGTTACGCTGCTCTATCTCTGCTCGCTGTTTATTCCGGCCCTTGATGTAGGTCGTTGGCACTTAGCTGACAGCGTCCCACTTGCGATTCAAATTCTTGGATGTGCAATGAACTTTATCGGTTGGGCGGGCGTGTTCTGGACAATGCGAACCAACGTTTATTTTTCGTCGGCGATTAGACTGCAGTCAGATCGCAACCAGAAGGTGATTACAACAGGTCCTTATCGGCACATCAGACATCCCGGCTATTCATTTGCCAGCCTGGGCTTTCTAGGGCAAGTGTTGATGTTCGGCTCATGGCTTGGAATGATACCAGTCGCTCTTATGATCGTCGACTTCATCTACAGATCGTTATTGGAAGAAAAGTTGCTTATCGAAGGTCTTCCTGGTTACCGAGCCTATATGGGCCGCGTTAAATCGCGCTGGGTGCCGGGGCTCTTTTAGAGTGGCCCCGGCATTACCATTGGTGGCTATATTACTGAATCGCGCCCATCCGTCCCGATTGATAGTCCTGCAAAGCTTGCACGATTTCAGATTGAGTGTTCATGACAAAAGGCCCATATCTGGCCACCGGTTCATTGAGAGGCAATCCGCCCAGAATCAGCACACTCAATTCTTGATCGTCTTTAGTCTCGATTGAAACAGTCTGACCGTCATTCTCAAACAACACGAGTTGATCTGAATTTCCAGCAAGCGACTCTTCACCGAAACAGCCATTCCCTTCCACAACGTATGCAAACGCATTGAACTGATACGGTATAGCTTGGACAAGCTTTGCGCCTGGCTTTAACTTCGCATGCAAAAACATTATCGGAGTGCGAGTATCGATGACGGCATTTTTACCCATCGACTGACCGGCAATTACTTTGACCCAAATTTTTCCGTCCTCGCTTTCTGCAGTCGGGATCAAATTTGTGGAAATATCCTGATAGCGTGGTGCGATCAGCTTTTCCTTTGCCGGCAGGTTGACCCAGATTTGAAAACCATGGAGCCGTCCTCCATTTTCCAAAAGCTCATCATCCGGCATCTCGGAATGAATGACGCCTTGACCGGCAGTCATCCACTGCACATCGCCCGGTCCAATGATTCCAGAGTTACCGGCCGAGTCGCGATGAACAAAATGTCCTTCCAACATATATGTGACCGTTTCAAATCCCCGGTGAGGGTGATCGGGCGCACCTTTCGCAGCACCAGGGGCAAGGGTGACAGGCTCCATGTGATCGAGCAGGAGAAAAGGATCAACATAACTGAGTGTGTGCGTAGGAAACGGTCGCCTTACAGCAAAACCTGCTCCTTCCCTGGTTGCAACCGAAGTTATTATGCCTTTTACCGAACGTGATTTTGTACCTGTCGAATTCAAATTTTCTATGCTTTTCATGATTACACCTTTGTTTTTCGTAGAGACCGGCATCGGTCCCCTACTAAACCGGTCGGGATTTTGCCTGCCCAATCTTCGAAACTTTCAAAAGATCGGCGCCCCTTCCAAGTTTTTTCAAGAGTTCTACCAGTTGGCGCTGCTCATCCTTCGTGAGTGGTGACACCGCCGTTTCAAGATGCTTCTGGTGTTCTGCAAAAGCGACCTTGATTTGTCTTGCTCCTTCTTTTGTGAGGCTTACGATTCGCACGCGTCTGTCCGACGGGGAGTCCAGCCTCTCGACCAATCCCTTTTCTTCCAGGCGGTCTACAGCCGTGGTAATCGAACCGCTCGTCAGCAGAACCTTTTTACCAATGGTGTTGACCGGCAATGGACCTTTATGAAGGAGCACCTCGAGAACGGCAAAATCTGTAAGGCTCATCCCAAGGCTGGCAATACTTGCCATTGCGTGTGATTCGATAGAGCGCCCGGACTTCCAGAGCGAGAGCCATATTCTGGTCCCCGCTGAGCCAGTGCTTTTCTTGTCCCCTTCAAAATCCGCCATTGTCCTTACCCGTTCTGTGCTTTAGTCCATTTATCTTGATTTCAAGTATCTTGATCTCAAGATATCAAAAACGCAGCAAAGCGTCAATTGGCGTATCCTGGCGGTATCCAAGGAACATGGGGGTTACTGCTGGAACAAAAACCGCAAAAACCCCACGGGCGGCACCCGTGCTAGAGGTTCTCATGCGGTTTATCATGGGTATGTAGTGGAAAGCCGCTTTAATATTTGGAGACAGACTCGAGCAATGGCAAAGGGATTGCCAGGTCAGGACCTGGACGACGATCTTGATGTCCAGAAGGATCAAAAGACAAAGCCCAAACGGCCGAGTCTATATAAGGTACTGCTCCATAACGATGACTACACCACCATGGAATTCGTAGTCTTCATTCTCAAGGACGTTTTTCACAAAAACGAAAATGACGCGGTTAAGATAATGTTAGCGGTACACCAGCAAGGTATTGGAGTCGCCGGCGTTTATCCCTATGAAATAGCCGAAGCGAAATGCAGCAAAGTCTCTGAATTAGCCCAACTGAATGAATTTCCGCTTCTGTGCACAACCGAAGAAGAGTAAAAGCAAATGATTTCCAAGGAATTACAAGACACTCTCAACCTGGCTTTAGCGGAAGCGGCCAAGCGACGTCACGAGTATCTGACACTTGAACATTTGCTGTATGCACTCCTGGAAGACAAAGGCGCTTGCGACATAATTCGCGCGTGCGGCGGCAGCGTCAAAGAAATTCGCAAAGAACTTGACGAATTCATGACCAATAACATGGAGCAACTTCCCAGCGGCATTGAAGCAATGCCTTCATATACTGCCGCACTCGAGCGAGTTTTGACGCGCGCATACATGCAGGCGGAGTCATCGGCTCAAACCACCATAGACAGTGGCAACGTTTTAGCAGCGATGTTCCAGGAAAAGCGCTCACATTCAGTCTATTTGCTGGAGAAAGCGGGCATTTCAAGGCTGGACGTGCTCTCGTACATTTCTCACGGCATCTCGAAAGTAGAAGCGGGGCGCGGAACCGGCACAGGAAAAGAGAAAGGTGCGCCTGAAGAGATGGACGGCGACGGCGGCGGACCGGATGAAGACGCCGAAGATAACGCCAACCCACTGGCCGCGTATACGACCAATCTTATTGAGCGGGCGGCCAAGGCGAAAATAGATCCTCTTATAGGAAGAGAAAACGAAGTCAAAAGAACGATTCAAATACTTTGCCGGCGCCGCAAAAACAATCCGGTCTATGTCGGCGACCCCGGTGTCGGAAAAACAGCAATCGCAGAAGGACTCGCCCTCAAAATTCAAAGGGGCGAAGTGCCAAATGCGCTCAAAGATTGCCAGGTTTACTCACTAGATATGGGAGCATTACTTGCCGGAACGCGTTTTCGCGGTCAGTTCGAGCAACGGCTCAAATCAGTCATCAAAGCATTGCAGGATATTCCCGGCGTTATTCTATTTATAGATGAGATCCATACGATTGTCGGTGCGGGCGCAGTCAGCGGCGGCAGCATGGATGCTTCGAACATTTTGAAGCCTGCTCTGGCCTCCGGTGAGCTCCGCTGTATTGGTGCCACCACTTACCCAGAGTTCAAGCAAGCGTTCGACAAAGATAAAGCACTGGCACGCCGTTTTCAAAAGGTCGACATAACCGAACCTTCGATTGAAGACACAGTGAAGATTCTAAACGGTTTGAAATCATATTATGAAGAGCACCACGGTGTAACTTATACGGATGAAGCAATTCAGCAAGCTGCAGAGTTGGCAGGAAAACATGTCAACGACAGCTTTATGCCGGACAAAGCTATCGATGTAATGGACGAAGTCGGTGCTTCAGTCAAATTGATGGATGAGAAGGACAGACCGTCGAAAGTTATCACTGTTCATGACGTAGAACTGGTGGTCGCGTCGATGGCGAAGATTCCGCCAAAATCAGTTTCAGGCTCGGACAAAGAGAAGCTTCAGACTCTGGAAAAAGAATTGAAAAGCGTTTTGTACGGACAGGACCACGCGGTGGAACAAGTGGTCAAGGCTATCAAGCTATCTAGAGCCGGTTTGAGCCACCCGACAAAACCTATCGGCTCATTTCTTTTTTCCGGACCTACAGGTGTCGGTAAGACAGAACTGGCAAAACAACTGGCTAAGGTCATGGGCGTCAACTTCCTGCGCTTCGACATGAGCGAATACATGGAAAAGCATACGGTTTCAAGATTGATTGGCGCACCGCCTGGATATGTCGGATTCGATCAGGGTGGACTTTTGACCGATGCTATCAATAAGACACCACATACAGTGCTGGTTCTAGATGAGATAGAAAAAGCACACCCTGACATTTACAATATTCTGCTGCAAGTTATGGATCATGCCTCGCTTACGGACAACAACGGTAAGAAAGCCGATTTCCGTAATGTCGTATTGATCATGACTACAAATGCCGGCGCACGTGAAATGACAGCGGAGGATATCGGGTTCAAGGGCAAGGTGAGCGAAGATCAAGAAAAGTCAGCAACCTTTTCTCAATCCAAAATTTCGATCGCCCACGGCAAAGGCAAGAGCGCAGTAGAAAGAACTTTTAGCCCAGAATTCAGAAACAGGCTTGATGCCTGGATCGTTTTCAATCAGTTAACATATAACGATATTTCGAGAGTTGTCGAAAAATTCGTCAACGAAGTTCGTGCTCAACTCTATGAAAAGAACGTTGAGATCGAACTTGACGAGCAGGCACGCAAATGGTTTGCCGATCATGGTTTTGACAAGCTGTTTGGCGCCAGACCGATGAATCGGCTGATTCAACAACAAATTCGTGAACCTCTAGCCGAAGAAATATTATTCGGCAAACTGGAACACGGCGGAGTGGCAAAAATCAGCGCTGAAGGCGACGAGATCAAAGTTACCTGCATTCCTTCAGACAAGACAAAGAAGGAAACCATAAAGGAAGAACCGGCAGGAAAAATCGATTTCAAAAAACCTGATGATGGATCTCTCGATCCTCTCAAAGTAATCGCAACAATTACGGAAGCTGAAACTGCGGACAAAGATTCCGGAAAGGACAGCAAACAGAGCTGATGTTTATCAAAAAAATAAAGCCCTTATTGTGCGCCTTTGCCTTACTGAGCGCCATGCCCGCGTTGGCACAGGGCGATACACTTTATGTCAAAGCAGGCAAGCTGATCGACACTGAAGCTGGAAAGATTGAAACGGATCAAGTGATCGTAATACAAGACGGTCTATTCAAGCAGGTAGGCAAAAACATCGCCATACCCAAAGGCGCACGCACAATCGATTTATCGAACAGAACGGTGCTGCCTGGGCTCATTGACTGTCACACTCACCTCACAGATGAAACCAATCTAGATCCCATTGTCGAATTGCAGAAAACAGCGGCGCAGAAAGCATTCGAATCAATACCTCATGCAAAGCGCACAGTGGAAGCAGGTTTTACAACTGTGCGCGACGTTGGAACCTACAGAGCATTTGTCGATCTGGCTTTGCGTGATGCAATTGCCAGTGGTGATGTAATCGGACCAAGGGTTTTCGGCGCCGGATGCTATGTCACCATCACTGGTGGCGGCGGCGCGCTTACCGGTTTTGCTCCTGATGTAAAACTGCCTTTTGATCTCGAGTATGGAAAGTGTGACGGCCCGTGGCAGGTGAGAACGCGTATTCGAGAACTTGCACATCGAGGTGTAGACTGCATAAAGATCATTGCAACAGGCGCCGTCTTGACTCACGGCAGCAATCCAGGGGCACAAGAATTTACTTTAGAAGAGATGCAAGCTGCAGTTGAAGAGGCTGAGAAATTCGGGCTTAAGGTTGCGGCTCACGCTCATGGCACGAATGGAATAAGAGATGCCGTTAAAGCCGGTGTGGCATCAATCGAGCACGGGACTATGCTTGATGATCAGTGCATAGCTTTGATGAAAGAGAAAGGAACTTACCTGGTCGCAGATATTTACGACGACGAATTTATTCAGGGCGATGGGAAAAAGCGGGGCATGCCAAAAGATTTTCTGGAGCATGATGCCGATCTAGGCCGTATACAGAGAGAGAATTTTGCCAAAGCAGTAAAAGCTGGGGTCAAAATCGCCTTCGGGACCGATGCCGGGGTATTCCCTCACGGCGACAACGCCAAACAATTCGGCTGGCAGGTGAAATATGGACAGACGCCAATTCAGGCCATCCAGTCTGCAACCATTGGGGCTGCCGATCTGATCGGAAAGCTTTCAGAGCTTGGTTCTATCTCTTCAGGCAAAAAGGCAGATCTGATAGCCGTAAATGGCGACCCGCTCAAGGACATAACGATTCTCGAGAATATCCGATTCGTCATGAAGGACGGCAAAGTCATAAAACAGTAGCCAGCTGGCGGTTTGACTAATTGCTGGACCTATATAAAGGTTTATTTGTCCTCACCCGGACACCCGGAGCTCATTTAATAACCCCGAAACCTTTTGCTGGTAAGCAATAGGGGATGAGGAACGCGCTTATATTTAATGATCGCCTACGTATTTCCCCCATTTGTCCGAAACCCCAGTGTCCGTACCATTAAGGCTACCTTCCTCATCAGTGTATCCACAAAGCTGATAAGCCTTAGAAAAACCGAAGTGCCCCGCCCGGGCAAGCCCTCTGGCATAATGGAAACAGGGTCTGTTCGCCATAAAGCCGGAAGAAGCAGGATTTCAGCTCTTCTGAAAATGAGTTCTTTATATGGGACGCCAAGAAAGACAAGAAAGATTTGATGCCAGCCCTGGTCCTAGCGACAGCGGCTCATCGCCTCTGCGCGATTTCGCGCACCACCATCTAGCCACTCGCGGTGGACTGGGCGGCGGCGGCGACCACTATCAATTCTCTGGAGCACCAAGGGTATGGGACGGCAGCGGAGCCCCTGACGCAATCGCACCGCTACCGGGCGAAACCAACATGCGGCGCTTCGACCAGCGCAGAGCACCCAAGGATCTACCATCGGCAAGAGTCGGTTTTGTAGACAAGACCAGCCCTGAAGGCGACAGACAATTCGAGACTCGCCCGGAGACAGACAGAACCACACCGAAGATATCGGTGGCAATGCAAGATCTGCAAAATCCGGAAAGTCAAAAGCCCCACTTCGTTGTGAAGAAAAACGGCGAAGTAGAAATGCGCGGAGACCCGGAGAAGTTCAATTCCAAGGATATTCAAGTCGTACTCGAGCGTGAGCCGGGCGACCTCAACCCGACAGCTCAGCAGAAGAGAGCCGCGGACGAATTGGTTCGTTACCTTTCCGACCGTATTAGAAACAAATATCCCGAAGCTGCCCAAAATGGCGTCGAGCTGAACGACAGAGACGATGCCGTATCGGCTGCCACCGAGCGCGCCAACAAACTCAGACCGCCGGCCGCCGAACAGAATATGACGCCCGAAACCCGGGCAGCAGTAGGACAAGCCAACCGTATGGGCGGCGCCGACGGCGTCAACATGCCCCGTGAGTCTACCGACCGCATCGGTTCATTCAATACACGCGACGTTCCACGTCAACCCAACGAATCCGAGAAAGCTTTCGCCACTAAAGAAGCAGTCGCCGGTCTTTTCAAACCGGACGAAAGAGCTCCTTACGAAACAGTGCGCCGCCATCCGGACGGACATACCCGCGTAGGCCGCTATGGTTTCTCCGGCAGGCAGATCAATAACTGGCTGGCGGGATTGGATCTGGGCGATCCGCCGGATCCTGAAAAAATCGCTGAATTGATCAAACAGGGCAAATTGCCCAAAGGCTTCAATGCCAACTCTGTCAAAAACCTGAAGGCAATGGCAGAGAAGATGGACAAGGGTGAGGCTCCCGGTAAGGATGAGCTGAAATCCCTCCTGCCGAAAGAATTGCAAGAGTCGATGGCCACTTCCATGACCGAAGGCTACAAACAGCAGCTGGGCGAAAACCCCGGTGCGATCACAGCAGCCTTTATGTCCGGCAAGTCGCCGGGAGAGGTCACACAAGCCGACCTTTCCACCCCGGGCGCCAGAGAATTGATGGATGCCGGTCAAAAACTCTATGACGTCTCGATGCAGCGCCAGCAATCAAGCTCCGGTGATCGCGTAGTCGGAACCGTGCCGACGGGCGACCGCGCAAATGTCATCAATCAAGCTCTCGAAGAGATCAACAAGGCAGCCGCACAAGGCAACGGCAAACGAGTCGAGCCGACGCCGGCCAACCTGGCTGCGATCAACTTAATCATCCAACGTGAATCTGGATGGAGAGCCGACGTCGTCAACAATTGGGATTCGAATGCTCGCAAGGGCACTCCGTCCAAGGGCTTGATGCAGACAATCGGGCCGACCTTCGATTCAAACAAATTGCCCGGACATAACAACATTCTGGATCCAGTAGACAACATCATCGCAGGCGTCAGATACGCAGTTAAGCGATATGGTTCGCTGGAGAACGTTCCAGGAGTGAAGGCTGTAGCAAGAGGCCAAGCCTACCGCGGTTATTAGACTGTCGCCTCTCGACGGTTATTTCTTCGCGGGCTTGATCTGTTCGCCGTGGACTTTCGTTTTGACATTCGGCAAAAGCTCAGCTGATGTAGCAGCTTCGCCGGTGAAGCGCTCCCGGAATTCGGCATGGAAAATGTCGCCCGGTTTGATGACCGCTTCAGGTCCGCGGATGATGCTGTCTGAAATCAGGAAGCCGCCCGGAAGTCCTGTGATGACGCCCAGAGCGAAGCCTTTTAAGCGGCGGTGGCGCATGTTTTTTCCGACAGGTTGCATGAATGCAAAAGAGGGGTTGATGGCACCCATGACACCATATGCAGCAGGAACGATGCCGAAGCTGAAGACGCCGCCGGCCGCCGCACCAGCTCGAATTGCCAGGTGAAGGCCCTGATGTTTCAGCTGAGTTGACAGTGGCGAAGCAATTTCATTGGCATGATTGACGCCGAGCACACGCCCTTCGTTATCGTTCTTAATTATGCGGGCTTGCCTGGCAGGGGATGCGACTAACGGCAAGTGTTCGCCCGCAGGCGTGATTATTTCGTCGAAATCGAATGAAAGTGAGCCGGCCATGCGCATCCAGCGTTTGTTCAACATAAGTTCGGCTACGATCATTTTTCTGGCAGGATATACACGCGTGACATGACCGATCACGAGTGATCCCTTTGGTGCCACCAATTTCCCGCCGATTCTCAAATCGATTTTCAAGCGCCCTTCTACAGGATCGCCAACCTTTGCGGTCTTGCTCGTTGTAGTCGTTGACATATAGACAGGAAAGCGGGCACCAGCTTCGATGGCGGTTTTTTCCGGAGAATCTTCCAACTCCTTGAATACGATTTTTTCTTCTGCGGCTAACTTTTCTTCGTCGTTGTCGACAACGATTATGTCGCTAGGTGCGTTCTCGACTAAAGACGAAGCTGCAGTCTGTACCGAATCAGGAATTACGACTTCCTTCACTGCCAGCATGCGCGATTGTGCCACGCC
This sequence comes from uncultured Candidatus Obscuribacterales bacterium, assembly GCA_964493595.1. Classification (GTDB taxonomy): domain Bacteria; phylum Cyanobacteriota; class Vampirovibrionia; order Obscuribacterales; family Obscuribacteraceae; genus QKMZ01. The sequence continues at coordinate 23,362 of CAZBOX010000033.1, forward strand.
GCCAGTGAGAAATTCAGATTCTTCACGCGGCAGCACAATGATCTTTTCAGACACTGAATCGGCGTCTGTGTTCACTGGAATGACAATGAAATTAGGGTCGGCAGAAGCTGCGACTGTATCTATCGCAAATGCCGCGGGAGCAGATGTGCCGCATAGAAGAAGTAGCGTGAGCGCCGTCGATAGCAACTTTAGAGGAAGGGCGAACATAGAGAATCCTCCACAAATATATGAGCGGGCGAACTCAGGCCGAAAACGCAGCACTTACTTGCGAAGCTTTGTTTTCGAATTGAATTTTTGAGTGAGACGACGGACCCCTGTATAAGTTGCAAAGCTTACCATTTTTCTTGGCGAATTAATGCAAAAGTGGTATCACCCGCAAAAAGTTTGGCAGCAAGCTTTCATACAACTTGCTGCCTGATAAAATCGGCTGCCAATCTATATTTCAGATTAGTGCGCTTGCCTAGGCTCCACCGATATAGCGCGGGATCATGTCATACCAAATTGGCCAATCATGCGCGAAACCATCCCATTCTCTGAAGGCATGCCAAATTCCCTTATCCCAGAGAATCTGCGAAAACCACCGGTTATTTCCGAACAACGGATCTTCTTTGCCGATCGGAATAATCAGGTCTAGCTTTCTTATCTGATCGAGGTGATGACCATCATGCTGCTGAAGCATATACTCACAAGGACTGCCCTGTGCAATAACGTCATTCATCTCGTTGTTAGTCCATTCTCTGACGTCATAGACACCGCTCATTCCAACGACACGATTGAAGTGCGTCGGATATCTCATAGCGATACTGTACGAATGATAGGCACCAAAACTAGCGCCCATAGCAATACAGAAATTGTTGTCATTCTTAGATCTGGTGAAAGGCAACACTTCTTGAATGACATACTCTTGATATTGGAGATGCCGTCTGGCTCTATCTGTGGGACCGACATGATGGTTGAACCAACTTTCCGGATCCACTCCATCAACACAAAATACCTGCACCCAGCCTTGATCTATGTGATGCGAAATTGAATTGAGCATGCCCCTGTTTTCCCAATCGAAAAACCTGCCGCATGAAGTTGGAAAGACAATAACCCTGGCTCCTGCGTGACCGAATTGAAGGAGCTCCATGTCCCGATTGAGGGTGGGGCTATGCCATTTGTGATATTCTCGCAACACCTGTGTCCTCGCCTTTTTTGAGGTTTCCGCCGGCGGATTGTAGCATGGCCACGGGCGACACGGATTTCAAGTGCAACTGTTCAATGCGATTTGTATACCGGCAGGGCTTGCTGGGACGACGTATTGCGATAAAATCGGCGGAGATTAATGGGCGATCGGCGATCAGACCTATCAATCGCCAAGACAGGGAACGCATTTGAACGGATATATAGGGCAAATTTCGAACTTATGAACTCAGTATTTCTCAGTCCTCATTTTCCACCCAATTTCCAGAACTTCGCCTCTCGTTTGAAGAATGCCGGAGCGACAGTGCTTGGATTGTCGGATGTTCCCTATGATTCACTCAGCCATGATCTGAAATGCAATTTGACCGAGTACTACAAGGTCTCCGACATGCACGATCATGACCAGCTCACGCGCGCACTCGGCTATTTCACGCACCGTTACGGCAAAATCCATCATCTCGATTCGCACAACGAATATTGGCTGGAAACAGAAGCGCGCTTGCGCACGGATTTCAATATTCCGGGTATAAACATGGACCAGATTTATAACGTGAAGAAGAAGTCCGAAATGAAGCGGATTTTCGACAAAGCGAAACTAAATCCGGCACGCGGCAGAGTCTGCAATACAGAGCAAGAAGTGCGTGACTTCATCAAAGAAGTCGGCTATCCGGTGATTGCAAAACCAGACAACGGCGTCGGCGCGGCGGCAACTTTCAAATTGGAAAGTGATCAATGCATAGATGTGTTTCTGCGCGGCAAGCCAAACACCGAATATATATTGGAAGAATTCGTCACAGGCCAAATTGTAAGCTACGACGGATTGGTCGACAAAAACGGAGAACTCATCTTCTCATCGTCTTTGCGTTACAACAAAGGCGTTATGGAAGCTGTCAACGAGAATTCCGATATCTATTATTATTGCGTTCGCGAAATCGAGCCGTTCTTAGAAAACGCAGGCAAAGCTATTCTCAAAGCATTCGATGTGCGAGGCAGATTCTTCCACTTCGAATTTTTCTTGAAAGACAATGCTGTAGTCCCACTTGAAGTGAACATGCGCCCACCAGGCGGCTTAACACTGGACATGTTCAACTTTATATTTGACTTCGACTGCTACGATGCCTGGGCACAGATGCAGGTCCACAATGTATCCAAGCCGATGCGCGAGCGCAAATACTTCGTCATTTATGTCGGCAGAAAAGATCATATTCACTATGCGCTTAATCACGAACAAGCAGTCGAGAAACACAAAGACCTGATCGTTCACCATGAGCGAATCGACTCGATTTTTGCTCCGGCTATTGGAAATTACGGCTATATGCTCAGACACGCGGAATTGAAGCCGCTAATAGAAGCAGCCGAATCGATTCAAAAACGCGCCTAGAAGCGACGGAACTTCCAATCAGCTTGGCTGCGTTCGAAATCCTTACGTGCTTTCGATGAAGCTTCCTGATGTTCCATTCTGGATTTGGATAAGCGTTCCTCAAATGCGCGTTTGTCCTCCTCGCGTTTTTTAGCGTAGGCTTTCTGAGAAGCGGCATAGGCTTCAGCGGCGGTCAACTCCGGAACGACTTCAAGAGAGTTCAAATAATCTGCGACAACAGGAGAATCAACCCACGCCTTGTTTCCTGCAGCCCCAATGATATAAACAAACCGCCGCACCACATAAAGTCTGAATCGCGCCAATTGCTCCTTGCCTTCTTTCGGTGCAAGCTCAATCTGCCGACCCTGAAAGCCCTGCAGCGTAAGAGAGTTTCTTTTCAGCTCGATACTTTTCGTCGTCTTAGATAAATTCGTGCAGACAGCATCAAGCAGTCCACTTATTTTCGAATCTATGATGGCACCAGGAGCAATCAAATAACTGATCATGTAAGCACCATGGCTTTCAGGATAACTGTAGTCAACCGAGCGCATTCCCAGCGTATTGCCGTAACGGCAATTAGGATTTCCAGGCAAAAGAATTTTGAAACGCCCTTCCGGATAACTATACTTCGAAAGCTTTCGTGCACCAAAACTAACTTTCGGCGGCTCCTTCGCTGCCACAGTTTCGGGGGCTTTGGATTCAGCAGGTACAGTCTGAACCGCCTGGGGTGTCTGGACTGATGACGCCGCAGGCTGTGCTGTCGAGGCGCTATTGACCTCTGCAGGAGCCGGCTTTGCTGCTGGCGCAGCAGGCTTTTCTGCTAATTCTTGAACCCCTTTCTTCTGATCAGCGATGATTGTTTTGAACCTGGACAAGAAGTCTACAGAAGCATCAGGAGGATAGCTCAGACGAGTGAACAAGTGACGATCGTCTGGTTCCGAATATGGTGCCGTGAAAAACACCATATGCAGAATCAAATTTGTCTCGCTGGGATTACGCTCTCTTCCTGCGTAACGACCGGGCTTAACCATAACGTCACCGGCGACGCCGCCTGAATCAGGACTCAATTCCTTAAGCCCTGATTGCGTACCGGTCAGCCCTCTGGCTTTATACTCGAAATGCAAGGTATTGTCGGTGCGAACAATCTTTGCCTTCGGATAGTATTCCTTAACCAAAGACTCGAGTTCACCAAACACAGAAGAGACGTTGACTGTATTGGCGCTGGCAGAAGATGTTTTCGTATTTTCCTCGGCAAGCGCAGCCAGAGCGATAGAAGAAAGCAAAAGCGATGTGAATAAAGCGATGATTTGTGCACGCAGGTCCAATACGCGTCCGGACCGTTTGGAATTACCCATACCTGTACTCTTATAGGGGCACTAGTATTGATTGCCACCCAAGCGTTGTTTATAAACACTCGCTCAGAACCATTGTGCCGCTTACGCTTCGGGCGTTTTTAACGCGCCCTGGACTGGCTAGAATCGGTCAAAATCTGCTCCACTTCAAAGCCCTTCTTTCTCAAAAGATTAACCAACCCTGTTTCCCCGACCATATGCGCAGAGCCGACCGCAACGAAGAGAGGACTGCCCTTAGTCTTCAAAAAAGGCTCGATTTTCGAGGCCATGGCAAGATTTCTGTTATTCAAGAGGGCCATGGTGAAGGGAATAAGCGCCGGGTTGTCTACAGATTGATGGACCGCGACCTTCTCCATCTGCTCCATGTCACCCGCCTTCCAGGCTTGGAAAATCGATGCCATGGTCTGCTCGGTGTCTTTCATTTCCAGAAGAGTTACTTGTAAAAGCTTGTCCTGAACATCTTCTGAAAGCTTAGAATCAAGAGCAAGCTGAAATTCGATAGTCTCAAACTCATCTACAGGCTTTTTGAGAGTTATTGCCTTCTTCAAAAAATGCAAGTCGATACCATTTGATTTCGACATCTTCGATAGGTCACCTCGGCGCGGCACCGAAATCAGTTCTCGCACGTACCAGGGTTTGTAAGCCTCGTAAATCTCCCAAGTTTCACCAGCCCAGTTCAGATAGGCTTCGAAAACGCTCTTCGTTCCAGGCGATAGGTGTTTGCTCAACTTGTCCGGTGGAGTATATTTCCCAGAAGTTGAAACCAGGCTGCGGACCTTCTCTGGGTCTATTTTCGCCTTGGCGATATTGACTTCGACAAGCAAACACTTGCTGCTATCAAACGCAGATTCTATCTCAGGTGCCAGAGGGTAGAGCGTGGGCGGCGCCGCGTGTATAGTGCCGAGAAGATAGACTACGTCGGCACCTTTTGTAGCCTTCCAGAAAAACAGTTTATGCTTGGTTTCTTTCGCTTTAGTAGAAACAGACTGGACTCTCTCGACAGCGCCGGAACTTTTTGCTTCCGGCACTTTTTTATCGTCGGCAGACGCCGGTAAAGTGTCACCGAAGTCCTTCAGGATGTCCTTGAACTTATCGACAAAATCGGGGCTGGTCTCCGAGGGGTAAGATAGCTTTGCTTTCAAATGGCAATTGTGGCTGGCTGAATATGGCACCATACAAACAGTCAGATAGTAATATTCGTTCTGAGTTTTCGGCTGCGTAGTAGGGACACCGCTCTCAGCTTCGATTTCGCCAAGGATGCCGCCTTCTTTCGGTCCAATTACAGCCAGATGAGTGCTGGTTGAAATCTGTGGGGCGACTTTATACTCAAAACGCAATTTCGAAGCATTTTGGACGATTTTTGCGTTCGGAAAAAAAGCTTTGACAAGCTTCGCAACTTCGTCAAAAACAGGCTTGGTAGGGCTACCAGGCTCCTGCCCATACGCCGGTTCAATATTGAACAGGCAGAAGAATAAGATTGCCACAAGCTGCACAGAGGAAATTTGCAATTTGATAAACCATCAAATCAGGATGACTTCAGATATTCCCTTAATCCTCTAGAAGAAAGCGTCAGCCGTAAAGTCGATATGGATATCATCGCCTTTCGACTTCATTGCCACTTTGGTTAACTTGAAATTCTTCCAGCGCGAATCACCGGCTTCGAACAAATCGATCTCACCTTTGTGCGAAACCGGCACAGTCACTTTCCGAAGGCGCTTCACAATCACCCGGCGTTCGGCGATTCTCAATAAGCCACTTGTCACCTTGCTCCAATCCAGGCGCATGTTCTCTGGCAAGGGCAATTCCATTGTCAAATCATATTTCACACGACTTCTGGATGAATCGGTGTCGCCAACGATTGCATATTTGACCAAGCCTTCACCAGTCAATTCCGCTTCCAGTGTCCAGGGACATTCTTTCCAATTATCCGTCTTGAGAAGGATATTTCCTTTTTCCACAGTACCTTCAATAACGGCATCTCCGGTCGCTGTAAAAGACAAAGAACCAGCACCTTGCGCTTTCATATCCGAAATCACGAGGTCATCAATCTTGACCGACTTGGCCTTGGCGTTTCGATATCGCCAACGCTTATCCTCTGAGATGGTCTTGTCCAGGTCGAGATTCAGATGATCGGGAATACGCTTCGAAATGGCTTCGGCAAGCGCCTTTTCAGGCAAGACCAGGTTGCACGACTGCAAATGAAGGTTGGCATGATTCTGAATCATGGAAAGATCGATGCCGCGAACTTTCACGTCGACTTCCTCGGCTCCAAGCAATTTCGAGCGTTGAATGGTAAAGTCGACCGAACTATTGAGCTGCACTTCTTTATCAACATTGAGAAAAAGCTTTCCATTCAAGTCAGCAAGATGTATAACGCTTTTGGGAGTTTTCAATTCTCCCTCTCCGAACTCCACAACAAGCGGCAACTTCAACTTTGTCGGTCCGGCATTATCGGTTTTCTCGAGCAGCATGCTGCTGGGCAAAGTAAGAGTAGAATCGCCTGTGGTAGTAAGAGAAAACTTGCTCTTATTACCCTGCCAGTCCAACTGTTCCAACTTCGATGTGCCCTTCTCGAGAACGAAAGCAAGAGCCCCAAACTTATCATAGGAAACCTTGCCTATCTTTGTATTGCTCAGATGCAGAGTCAGGCTGGTTGCCTTTTTAGCAATCGTAATGGTGCCGGACTCTGCAGTTGCATCACCGTCGGTTGAAAAATGCGTAGAAGTATCACTGCCTGGAGTCAAGTCAACTTGCAGCATTGCCGGGACTACATCCGGGAAATAGGCATTGGTTTGATGTATGTCCGTCTTCAGCAAAAGATTGGTTCCCTTCAAATCCATTGCCGACAAAAGGTGCATATTATCGTCGTCACTTCCGCTTGAATGGCGCAGCGAATACTCTTTGATATGCAGTACACATTCATCACTTACGGCATGGCAACGCTTGAACTTGCCAAAACTGAACTTACATGTGCGCAAAGTTACTTCTGCGGGTTTTTCTGATTCGGGAAGAAGAGAGAGAAGCAATTGGCTACCTCTTCTCACCGCGCGTCCCTCGACATAGGCTTTGCCGCCATCGAATTCGGTATCAACCCTCTTGCCCAACCACTTGCAATGCTTGGCAAAATTCACATCTATCTTGCATTTCGCCTGATAGTTCAAAAGTCTGTCTACCGAAACATCCGACAAGGAAATAGTTGAATCAGGACCGACAATAATCGACTTCTCACCAAAGCGCAGCACAGCACCTGGACGCAGATCAAGCACGGCCTTCTGGATTTTCATGCTGTGGATCATCTGGTGAGTGTCACCGCTTATGACACCAACCTGCAATAAATTTACAAAGAAGGCAGCCATCCCGCGAACGAGATCCATTTCACCGCTGACGGTGCCCTTGTAGAGGGAAATCGTGAGCGGAACCGGCACAGCCATTACACTGATGGGGCGACTCACGGAAAAGGTACCGGTCGCATCTTTCGCCGATATTACCTTCGGATTGGTGACCGGCATGGCCAGTTTCAGCTCAAAGCTGGTATTCGGTGGGATGGAAACAGGAGTTTTCCCGATTGTGTAAGTTCCTGGTGTGAAGACGCCGGTTGCCACCAACCTGATATTGGAAGTTACTTCCGTCAGGCGCTTTACACTGGGATCGGTAACCTCGACGTCATAATTGACCGAAATCTCCTGCCTGGGATGAAGAGAATTGCAACCGGCAAGCAGCAGTGTGAGCGTAAGCACTACAAAAATTCTAGTAAGGCGGGCAAACATCATAAGGCAATCTTCCGCACCTCCAGATGCGGGAGCTCTAAAGCTCAATCATCGGTCATAGATAATAGTCGCACGAAGTCGGTGACTGTGTGACCAGACTGTTAGTTTCCGCATGTCAAGATTTTTACTTTGCCGCCTGGAAGCCTCGGGAAAGATTTGCCCTAACCAAAGTAAGAAGGTGCATTTCCAGCTTTCCACTTAATATTGCAGCCGGCGCTGGGCTTTTGGTCGGCAGGAACCGGTCTGCCTTTGAGCACGCAGTCGATTGCGGCACGGAGATCCTCTCCAGTTACAGGAATGCTGTTACCAGGACGAGAACCATCGAGCTGACCGCGATACGCTAGTTTGCGCTTCTCATCGTATAGAAAGAAATCAGGAGTGCATGCGGCGGTGTAATCCTTAGCGACATTCTGAGATTCATCATAAAGAAATGGATAGTTCAGGTTCAATTCTTGTGCAAACTCTTTTAGCTTGTCTGGCGCGTCTTCTTTATATGTTTCCGCGTCATTCGAGGAAATAGCCACTATGGCCAGGTCCTCGTTTACATAGTCGTTGCCCAATTTTGCCAATTCTTCTTTGACATGAACAACATACGGGCAGTGCCGGCAGCTGAAAATGATCAGCAGAGCCTTCTTATCAGCAAATGAACTGAGACTGTAAGTCTTTCCATCGGTGACGCTGGGAAGAGAAAAGTCCGGAGCTGCTGAACCCAGCGGGCGCATCGTCGAATTAACCAGAACCATGTCGATCTCCTCAGTGTCGAAGCTAACCTCGTCCAGGGCTCGAAGAGCGCAAAGACCAGTCCGGCGAACATTTCGCCCGTAGAAATTTACCATAATGCGGGCGTTTACAAGTCGATAACAACTTATCGCCGCGCCCCCTTTATAACTGAGCTGTGCAAAGACGGACATTAGTCCACTCCCAACTTTGTATCCTCCAGACCTTACTAACACCTGAATCAAGGAGCTCACCCCATGTCTCCTCCTAACTTTAGGAATGAACCGGCAGCACTGCCAATCGAAAACATTCAGTCCAGCCTGCAAGCGCACAATCCCATTCGCGAACTTCAAAGAGGGCACGGGCCCGAAGAAGTCATCGACAACGTATTTCAAGATGTCTTGGACCAGACTTTCGGGCGCAGTGGCGCCGATCGAGATTTCTGGAGAAAGCCTCCTTCTATACAAGATGATTTCGAAATCGATTTCTCCACAGACAGACAGTCGTACGCACGCCGCCGGGAGCCGGTCGACCTGCTTCGCACATCACAAGAACTTATGTCTACTCTGGATAAGTATTCAGGAATCATCAACGTCGAAAAACACAGCGATCGAATTACCAAAAACGAATTGAGGCATTTCATTCAGCGTGCCGGCAATTTACTTTCTCCTCAAGAGAAAGCAGACCTCATGCTGATTGAAGCCAACTTCAAACAGATAGCCGGTGTGGACGGCAGGAAAGATATCTCCTATCGAGATATGGCTTACTTTGTCATGGCAAACAGAGATT
>CAZBOX010000034.1:0-32192 GCA_964493595.1 uncultured Candidatus Obscuribacterales bacterium
AAGCGCCATGGCGTATACGGTGAGTGCCGGCATCATCAGCATGGCGGCGACAAATCGAGGCACAACGAGGAATTGGACCGGATCGACCCGCATCACTTTGAGCGCGTCGATTTGCTCGGTGATCATCATGGTTGTTAGTTCGGCGGCCACGGATGAGCCAACTCTTCCGGCTACCATAATTCCGGCTGTAATCGGACCTATCTCACGGACCAGAGCCAGAGAGACAACCCCTCCAATTGCCGTGTCGGCGCCAAAAAGAACCAGTTCTCTGGATATCTGCAAGGACATGGCAAAGCCGGTGAATAGCGCTGTAAGCGATACGACGATGCATGATTCGACGCCGATTTTGTAGCTCTGACGCCATGTTTCACGCCAGTCTATTTCACCGCGAATGATGTACTTGAGTGTGTGGAAAAGCAGGATCAAGCACTGCCCGAGCAATTGGCATGCCTTGCCGAATTGCTCGACCATAATGTCGATGGGGCGGAATATGCTGTTGCGGGAGCGAACTGATGAAACCATAACCCACATATTTTAGCGACAAACGGGCGTCAGTACATGTTCATAGCGTTTTAGATTTTGCTGCAAACACGCAGGCACAAAAGATCGAGACGGCGAAAACGCCCGCAGGTTCCATGATTTGAGGTTCATCTAGACGCCAACAAACAGATGCGAAAGTGTTGGTTGTAGCACTTGGCTTCTCGCGCTGTTCTTGGCGTCCCTGCGATGTTTTTGCCGGGGTGATACGCTTCATATATGCAATGGGCGCATGAGTAGAAAACAGTTACTTGCAAGGAAAAACGAGGAAGTGTCGGATGTCTGCACAAGATGAGCCGCAAGAAAGCCGTGAAACTTCACCCGAGCATGACCAGCATGGTGCGCAGGCTCCCGAAAAGAAGAACAAAGCCGGCATCCTTGGCGGACTGGGTATTTTCGGCGTCCTGCTTCTGAAGGGCAAATTCTATATCTTTGCAGCTTTGAAAGGCTTGAGCTTTCTAAAACTGGGCTGGTTGTTCAAAAGCTTTTTCATGCTCTTCGCTTCGATAGGTGTTTACTGGCTGCTGTTTGGGCCTGTTTTTGCCGTAATACTAATCGTCATGATACTCATTCATGAGCTTGGTCACTATGTCTGCATGAAGGTGAACGGGCTCAATCCGAAGCCGATCATGTTCATTCCGGGGCTGGGCGCTTATGTCGAGATGGAGAAAATGCCTGCCGATCAGGCGACGGATGCCTGGGTCGCCCTGGCCGGACCGCTCGTGGGCGGAGTGGTAGCGGCTGCTAGTTATTATTACGGCGTAACCACTCAAAATCTTTTCTTTGTCGCAGCAGGCAGTGTGGGGCTGTTCTTGAATCTGCTGCAATTGATTCCTGCCAAACCGCTGGATGGCGGCTTTGTCGTCAGCGCCATCAGTAAATGGCTGCTCATTCCCGGTGTTGGACTGGTTTTTGCATACGCCTTTATCTTTCAATCCTTCATTTTCACGCTCATAGGAATCATTGCCTTCCTGATTGTCGTCGGTCAGTTTAAAAACCCCGATCAACGTCCTATGCGCGGCGGGCGCGTTCAAGTTCCGGCCTCCATGCCGCAAAAAGTGCTGATCGGTGTAGCCTATTTCGGTTTGACGGGCATGCTCGGTTATCTCTACTGGCTGTCGCATGATGAAGCGGTAAACATGATGCCCGCCAAGCATAAGCAATCGGTCATGAAGTATCACCGCGATACGCCAGACCATGAGGCTTTTGCAGACGAGGAGGCGGCTGGAGAATCAAGTGGTTCTCAGGATTCTTCTAGCGAACAACTTTTGCAAAAGTGATCGGTTGCGATAGATTCGCGAGGTCTATTTTTTTTGCAGTTTTGCCTGGTCCGGTTTCGATAAACCGCGTGCGACCACAAAGGGATTACCAGTAATTGAACCTCAGACGCCTGTCTTAAATAAGCTCAACTAGATTATCTCTTTGCATCTGTGTGAGTTTGGAAGCATAAGTCTTCCACTTTCCCAGATCGCCTACCCAGAAACCTCAATCCTTCGCACATCTGCTCTTAGAGTTTTTGTCCCGGTCGCATTGCGACTACGGCAATAGTCTGGCGTCGGGTTGCGGCTTTTTTGCAGCCCCTGTTTAACCTCTCAAAAAATCGGAGGTGAATTATGACCACCGCTGAAAATTCTCTTTTCCAGCACAGCCAAGTCGCTGGAACGGCTTTCGAGGAGCTTTCGGTGCGCGAACAGGCTGAACGTATCAGCATGTTCGGACCGGATGCTCAGCGCCTGGCCATGCGCGTGCTCGACCCCGACGACGCAGCCGACCTGCTGCAGTCGCTGGATCATGCACTGCGCGGAAAGCTCCTGGCGCTCCTCGACTTCAGCTCCCGCGCGGAAGTGACGGCATTGCTCGCCTACGCCGAGGATGTTGCCGGTGGATTGATGAATCCCCGCTTCATCCGTGTGCGCCCCCATATGACCGCCCAGGAAGCGATCATGTACGTGCGCAAGCAGGTCGCGGCTAATCCCGCCACTTCGTCCTATGTCTATGTCCTGAACAGCCAACAGAAGCTCATGGGAGTGATTTCCATGAAGGAACTTCTGATGGTGGAAGGCAAGCAGGAAATTCAGCAGATCATGCGCTCCAATCTCGTGACCCTGCCGGAAAACTGCGCCCAGGACGAGGTCGCCAACATCTTCGCCAAGAACCACCTGATCGCCATTCCCGTCGTCGACAGCAACGGCTGCATGAAGGGTGTGGTTACCGCCGACGACGTGGTCAATGTCGTTCGTTCGGAAGCCACCGAAGACATGCAGAAGATGGGCGGCTCCGAAGCGCTCGACATGCCGTACCTGACGGCCAAGCTTCCCACGATGATTCGCAAGCGTGGCGGCTGGCTGGTCATGCTCTTCATCGGCGAATTGCTGACGGCAAGCGCCATGGCTCATTTCCAGGACGAAATCGCCAAGGCGGTTATCCTGGCTCTCTTCGTTCCGCTGATCATCTCCTCGGGCGGCAATGCCGGTTCGCAGGCGTCCACGCTCGTCATCCGCGCTATGGCTCTGGGTGAAGTGAAGCTGCGCGACTGGTTCCGTGTCATGAAGCGCGAGCTGGTGACCGGCCTCTCTCTGGGTCTGATTCTCGGCATTCTCGGTTTTGTCCGGGTGGTGGCCTGGGAGCAGATGTTCCACATCTACGGTCCGCATTCCGTGCTGATCGGGCTCACCGTGGCCATCAGTCTCGTCGGTGTCGTGCTCTGGGGCAGCGTCACCGGCAGCGTGTTGCCATTTCTCTTGCGTCGGCTCGGTTTCGACCCGGCCAGCGCGTCGACGCCGTTTGTTGCAACGCTTGTGGATGTGACCGGTCTGGTCATCTACTTTAGCGTCGCCAGCGCCGTCCTTATGGGGAAGCTGCTATGACAGACCCCGACAGTACAAGGCGAACGGCGCGGAGTGTGTTCAAAAGATGCGAGCACCTCCGCGCCGTTCATGCCCCATTTTTTTTTCCGGCTAGATTACTATAGAGAATCGTATTATGGGACAATCCCCACTTCAGCGGCGGGAAACGCCCAAAATCCATCCCAGTCCAATGTTTGCAGGGTATTTCTCCCATCGACTTTTAGCCCGGCAAATCTGAGAATGTGCTCACCAGGGCGAAGCGTGCGCCATTCAGAGAGAAACACCCCCAGCGCGCGCGGCAATTTATTTGATGAACTCACCAGATACCTCACAGCAAATCCAAGCGCTAGAAGCCTCAATAGAAAAGTTGTTGGCACGGCCGGCTCAACCCGGCGATGCTACATCAGCGACACTGGCTGCTCAGATGATGCAGAAAGACAATCTGCAAAAAGATTTGCTGCAGCAAGTCAGACAGAATCAGGATCAGATGATTCGCGATCAGATGGAACAGGCGCGTTTGCGCAGTGAAATCGCCTACAAAGAGCAGGCAAAGCTGGCTCTGTCGCATCAGGAGCAAACTCAGCGCGACAGTCAATTACAAGCTCGGCTCAGGCAAGAGCAGATACAGAAGTATGAACAGCAGCAGGCCAAGCTCAAGCAAGAACAGGCTCAGCGCGTGCAGCAAGATCAGGATCGCCGCCGGCAGGAGCAAATGCAGCGCGAACAGCAACTGCAGGCTCGCTTGAAACAAGAACAGCTTCAGCGCGAACAGCAGTTGCAAGCACGCCTTAAGCAAGAACAGGCTCAGCGCGATAAAGCTCGTCTGGAGCAAATGCAAAAGGAGCGAGCCCAGCAGGAGAAACTGCGGCAGGAACAGCACCAAAAAGAACTGCTTCTGGCTCAGCGTTTGAAAGAGGAGCGCGATCGCGTCAGTCGGCTCAAGCAAGAACAGCCGGGTAAGACTGACAAGGGTGCCGCCGCCGGCGATAAGAAAGCCGCCAAGTTGCCCAAGACTCCCGAACAATTAGCCAAGGATGAGGAGGCGAGAGCATTCTCGGCACGAACGGAGATGTCGCTTACCTCGATCGCCTTCTGTTCGCCGCTCATGCTTTTCGGCATGGGGGCAGCCATGTCCATCTTCGACAATTTTGCCGGCAATAAGAAGAATCCTGCTCTGCTGGAAGCTAGGAAAAAGAACCAGCAGCAGATGGAATTGAGCGAATACGCTCGGCGGCAGGCAGACAAGAAATTCAACGAAATGATGGAGAGAAACAGTCTCTCTCGTCTGCCCGCTCAGTCGGATAACGGCTCCAAAGCTCTGAATGAATCTGCTGATGCCGGCTCCCGGAAAGCTGCCGAGAAGGCAAAGGAGAAGGCTGAGAAGGCCCGCGTAAATCGCTTTATTGAAGCGCAGGCAGCCGAGTCGCAAATGTTGTCCAGAAAGAACGACTCTCTGGAAGTGAAGAAGTTGTGGAAGGAGAGGCAGCGGCTTCTCGAAAATCTCGAGCGCGTTCGTGGTCAAGGCAGTTTGGCTCTGGTATCGAAATTGGTATCACAGCTGGAAACGCTTGATCGTTCATTGAAGCGCCTGGGGTGCGACCCACAAGCGTAAATAGCAGAGGAGGTGATCATCTTAGCGGTGCCGCAAGCGGCGCCTTATTTTCAAACGATTGAATTGTTCATTGAATGAGCAGCTGATTGGCTGTCATTCTTCGGATGTTTGTTCGGCTGCTCCGGTAGACCGTGCGATCATTCGTGTTTTGGCTTTTTCTTGCAGCAATCCTGACCTCCTTTGCTTAAACCGCATTAAACCTGGCTCTCCAGGCTGTTTTCGCCTGCCTGCCTTTTTCAGCAAGCGCAGGCACCATCCTGTCTTTGCTGTTTTCTGAGTGGTGTTTAATCAAGCGGCCTGCACATCGCCGGTCAAAGTGGTCCTTGACAAGAGCCCGCTTTGTAACGAGTATGAACTGGTTGGCAGCAATTTCCCGGTCAGTCGCATTCCCGTGTATATCGCATTCTCGTGCAGGAGCGCTCGATGAATTCCATGATCGCCATCGATGTGAAAGAAAGTTTGAATTCCGATCTTTTCTCACATAACCAGACCAATCTATTGAGGTTCGATCGTGATACCACTTGTGGTAGCGGTATAGAAGTTGAATACGTAGGCTTCAGTGGCAAGCTGCTGTATCATCGCGACGCCGATAGACTGTTTTCCAATTCCGATACGTCTGCCGCCCTGGCCGCCCTCCAGACAGCGTCTGGTAATCATTACAAGGGCACGGGCATAAATCCCATATTTGTCCACGATGAAAGCAGCAATCTTGGTCGTGAGTTGAAGATGCTCACCAGGAAAGTTGCCAGAATCGCCAGGCGTCTCCTGCAGATGCGCTAAAAAGCTTCTTCCTTAAAACTTTCGCCGGGCTTTCTCGCTCCGTGAATCCACTGGGTATAACCTATTTGGGCGGAAACCCCTTAAGGTGTCGGCGGTGGCGAACAAGAAGAAGCCTTCAGAGGATGACAGAATCCACGGACGTTCACGCGAAGTAAAACACGTCGTGAACCAGATGTCCGATGTCGACTTTTTCGATTACCGGCTGGTTGTTCGCTCCAGCGGTATTCAAGAATTGATGATGGGGCACACTGGATTGAGACAGGGTCTTGTCTATGTCGAAAGTCTGGTGGAAGAAACGCGCGCCGGAAACTACTCGGTCGCCTATGCGCAGCTGCTGCGCTCTCTGCAGATTTTCGAAGAGAGCTACAACCAGATAAGGCGTGCGCTTGTCGATCTGGGCGAATACTATGACGATCACCCGATCGAAGTGCGCGAAATCAATTACGGACTGACAGAAATGTGCGACGGTTGCGACAATCTCGTCAAGTCTGTCGTTGCACTGAAGCAGACAAAAACCGGCGAATCGCTGGAAATGAGCAAACGTGCTCTTACGCATTTGCGCGAAGCGGCGCACCGCATCGGCAGCCATTTGCGCGATATCAAAGATTGTTGCCCCTCGAATATCGAATTCGAAGTTCTCGATATTCGTGAAAATGAGGCGCGAATTGCCAGAGAATTGCAAGGTGCAAAGCCGGTTGAAATGGTGTCTTGTCATACGACCCATGCACCCGGCGAACCTTGCGATCAGAAGCCGGACAATTCCGCTGTGCCCAGCAATCATGATGAAGAGACTGCGCAGCTCGCGCAACAGCTGAAGGAACATCAAGTTTCGCTGGAGAAAATTACCCAGTCGCTGGAAACGGAGGCTGATACGTCGATTGCAAAAACGGTGGCGCATTTCGCCCGCAGCATGGACGATGAATCAGCGATGGAAGATCTGATGCGCAAGGTTTCTGAAAATCGTGCACGCACAATCGACAAGTTAGTGGCAGATGCGCGAGCCGCTAAGGCAGAGGCAATTGCCAATACTCTCTATGTGCCGATGCCGGGCGAAGAAGTGCCGGGCATGCGACCGATGAATGCGAAGTTCGAGCCTGTGCAAGAAAAGTCGGGTTCGAATAAGACTGAAAACACCGTGCAAAAATCAGGTGCGAAGAAAGTCGAAAAGGTGCTGGAAAAGGCGCTTGAAAAGGCAAAAGACACTGCTAAAAAGAGACCCGCCAAAGGATCGAAAAGCGAAACGCGTTTGCCTGCAGCTGCTAAATCTGTAAAAGCGAAGCTTGAAGAAGAGGTCGGTGAATTGACGTTCGACGACGGTGACCTGGACTTCAATAAAGCAGCCAAGAAAAAAGCACCTTAGCTTTCAGCGTGAAGAGATCGTGAACATTGCCGATATGGAAAGCGCGGCTAGCACGAAGTCGGCTGTTGAAAAACTTGGTTACCCGTAAACCAGACCACTTTCGATCTGTTTTTAAGCGGTATCACATGTGCCACCAATGCTCGTCATAAATGTTACGTGGTCTGGCTTTTGATAGGCTTTTTGGTCGAAAAGAAAGGATTCGGCAAGTCGATTTGGTCCGCAAATTACCTTTGTCGGCAAAGCTTTCGAGGTTTCAACGAGCTGCGCTATCGGACATATTGGCAGTTAATCCATTTACAAATGTTACTCAACAGCCGATTTGACCTCTCTTCAGCAAATATTGTCCAGAGCTGATTCGAATGTATCGTCCTAAAGGCTCATTTGGTGCCTTTTTCTAGCTTTACTCAATCTGAGATCTCAGAGCCGCATGCTTCAAGGTCTGAAACATTCGCAGGCTGTCAGATTTTGAATATCCCGGGATGTCATGTAGGTTGAATTCATTATTCCTTAAGCTTCTGTATTGAGTTTTCTTCCCAGATCCAAATCTAGAAATTACCGTTTCGAGTAATTTTGTCTCCCTATTTCAGGGAACATCCGCACACCTCCTTGCAGAATCGCTCCCGGCAGTTCTCCAGGCAGATGTTCGGTGCGCAATTTTCCTTGCTCGAAACATTGACGGCTTGCGCGAAGCAGTAAGCCACAAATGAAACGCGACGCGACGCTTTCTGAATTTCCCGCGGTGTTCGTGGGAGAGCTTCGCTAGTGAGCGCGTTTTCCAGGGTCGGTTGAAACAGTACCAGCCCTCGATGCCATGTGACATCGCGGCTCACCCTGCGGTGTTCTAACTCGTATTTCCATGGAGGAAACTATGGAATTCATGAACCCAGTCTATCTCTGGTTGCTTTT
Organism: uncultured Candidatus Obscuribacterales bacterium; assembly: GCA_964493595.1. Lineage (GTDB taxonomy): Bacteria > Cyanobacteriota > Vampirovibrionia > Obscuribacterales > Obscuribacteraceae > QKMZ01. The sequence continues at coordinate 8,042 of CAZBOX010000034.1, forward strand.
GGCGCTGCCTGCAGCCTTCGCGGTCTGGTTCTTCTGGGGACGCCGTTCCCATACGCTGAAGAACACGCAGGTTTCGCGCGTCAGAGTCAGTACCAAGGCCGGAACAGCGCTGACTGCGCTAATCTGGCTCAGCAAGGGCACGCTCTACTCTGCTCTTGTCCTTGGTCTGGCAGGCACGGTGTTCCCGTTCAACAAGATCGGCACGGACTCCGCCGGCGTCATCTACATGACGATCGACACGTCTGGCTCGACCAAAAGTGGCGGCGTGCACTTCGACTACGAGCGCTTTCTCTCGTACTATTTCGACCCTCGCACCAACCCCGAGTACAAGCCCCCGACCGACAAGCCGGAAGACGCCGCTCGACCGGTGCAGCCGATCGACGCCGAACTCGGTGCGGCCAAGGTGTTCATCGAGAATGCCGGTGGACTGCGTGTCGGTCTGACGGTGTTCGACTCGAAGTTCTTCTGGACCTACCCGGCCACGAAGAATCCCGAAGTGGCCATCAGCGTCCTCGATCAGATTCGCACTTACACCGACAAGTACGGCGGCGGCACCAATTTCGATGGTCCTATCAACGGGGCCGGCGAAGACGGTGCTCTGCAGGGTGCACTGCGCGTCTTCAACAAGGAGGACGGTAACGCCACGCGCATCTTCATCATGGTTACCGACGGCATGGCCGGCGTTAACGAAGACCGCGCCAAGGAACTTGCCGCCGCCTACAAGGAGCTGGGCATCCACTTCTTCGTATTCGGTGTCGATACTCCCTGGAAAGACCTGAGCAACTCGAGCCTGCAACCGCTCATCAAGTTCGCGCAATCGGTCGACGGAACCGTCGTCCGCGTGCAGGACGAAGCAGCGTTCAAGCAAGCACTCACGCAGATCGATGCGCTCGCTCGCGCGAGCGTGCGTACCGTCTACACGAAGGAGCGGCAGGACTCTCTGCTGCTTCTCCTGATGGTGGCGGCGATCAGCTTCGCATCGTGGATTGGATTGAGCGTCGTTCGGCGCTCGACCCTGTAACTGGAGGAACTACGACATGAAAAAGTTCGCATTGCGAACCCTGCCATTCGTCGTGGCTTGGGCAATCGCACTCTATTTGACGCCGCCCGTCATCAAGCTGGCGCAGTACACCGACGTGCAGACCCATCTCTACGACCAGGCCATCCAGATGGCTTCCGACGAAGATCCGAAAGTCGCCGGTCAGGCGGTGCAGGTCTTCATGGAGTCCTACAAGGTCTACAAGGGTCTGGAACCCAAGACGTGGGCGGAGCGTTACATCCTGCCGCAAGGCGACCAGGAGATGGCTGCTCTGGCTATGTTCCACGTCGGCAACATGCTGCGCGCCGCCAACAAGAACGAAGACGCGCTCAAGGCCTACGTCGAATCGCTCCGCCTCAATGCCGGCCAGCGCATGCTGCTCGGTGTGTCGGCGCGCGATGACGGCAGCCACCAGTATGCGCGCGACTTCTGCGTGACGCCCGGAGACAAGGTCGGCATGGCTCGCCCCGTCTCGGGCGACGACTGCCAGCTGCTCCGGCTCGAGAAGCAGGCCGACGACACGCGCAACAACCTGTTGGCGCTTCTGTCGGAACATCCGGAACTGGCCAAGATGCTGGAAGAGCCCGGCAAGCTCGGACCTCCCGGAAATGGACCCGCCCAGCCCGGCAAAGGTGGTCAGCCGATGCCCGGTGATTCAACCGGCAAGCAACCCGGTCAGGACAATAACGACGCCATCTGAAGGAGGCGATGATCATGGATCAACTCTGGCAGTTTTTGCAGAGCATCCACTTCGAGAATCCCCACTTCATCTGGTGGAGGAGTCCCGTAAGTTTCGGATGCCTTCTGCTCTTGATCAGTATCGGCGCCACGGCCGGCCTCTGGCTGCTGTGGCATCGTCGGCGCGTTCAGGCGATCAAAGACTACGGAACCTCGGAGCTGGTGGCGCGTTGGACGTCGCTTCCCAGGCTGGGTTCCGCTGCGGTCGTCCTGGCTGGTCTGGTGCTTATCTTGGTTCTCGGCTTCACCGCCGCCACCATGCCGTACCAGAGCCAGGGCGCCATCAGCGTGCCGGCCGGCTCACTTCGTGTGGTGGCGCTCTTCGACGTGTCCCGCAGTATGGGCGCGGAGAATCGCGATGACCCTGCGCTCTATGGAGGCAGGAGCTGCACGATGGTGGAAGGCCCTTGCGGCAGGCGAGTCGAGATCGCGCGGCTGATTCTGCAGAAGCAGATCATGCCCGCAATTTCCGGCAATCAGGTGGGTATCGTCGTTTATTCGATGATTCCCGTGACCAAGTCGTTTCTCAACAACGACTTCGATCCCATCAACTACATCCTGGACAACGGCTGGGTTGATGTGGGCACGGCGATGGGCGACGGCACTTATCTGCACAACGGCATCAATGCCGCGGTGAAGATGTTCGAGCGCGACCCGGCCGAAAACGGGGAGACCAACGTCATCCTGCTCTTTACCGACGGCGAGAATCACAGCAAGCCCGAGGAATTGCAGGCGGCGATCGATGCGGCGAAGAAGGTCAACGCGGTCTTCATCATCGTTGGCATCGGGTCAACACAACCCTCCTACATCCCGCTCTACGACGGGGCAGGCAAGCCGGTCTACAAGGACGGGCAGCGGGCGTATCACATGATGTCGGATGGGTCGGTTGCCCAGACGGTGCGTGTGGACGCTTTCCTCAACCAGCTGGCGGCAACTACCGGCGGTCGCTACGTCATCGCCGAGCCTGGAAAAGCAGTCGACATCGACTGGCCGGCGTCTCTTGCCGGTTCGCGAGTGGAGGTCGCCAAAAAGTACTGGTACCAGCCTCTGGTGGCCGGCATGCTTGGCGTTCTCGTGCTCATCTGGCTGGTGGGCCCACTGGCGGCGCGCGCGCGTGCGCTCGTCGCGACAGGCGCAAAGAAGCGCGGCCATGACGGTCGCGCTTGAACGTGACTTCCAACTGAACCGCCGCATTCGCTTCTCCAGCGAGGCGGCTTTCCTCATGACACAAGTGAAAGAAGGATATCGCCATGAAGTTCGATAGCAATCACCGCCTGGTCTTCGATGTCGACATGATCAAGAACCGGGTTCACAGGGCCATGCTCGAAGAAGAGGGCAAGGTCATCGTCGGCTACAAGCGCGAGCTGGTGCTCATCAACCTGCTCTTCACCGCCGCCGGTCACGCCATCCTGATGGCCAATTCCGGTCTGGGCAAGACCAAGATCGCCAAGGTCATGCCGCTCATCATCGAAGGCTGCCGCGAGGCCCGCTGCCAGGGCACGCCGGACGCGCTCCCCTCGACGGTCATCGGTTATCCGATTGACACCGCCGATGGTTCGCGCGTGTGGCGCCATGGTCAGGTCCCCGGTGGTCCGGACGGCGCCAACTTCCTGCTCGTCGACGAGGGTACCCGCTACACGCCCCGTCTCTGGGCTGCCTTCCTGCAGATGCTGGAAGAGCGGGAGAAGACCGTCGAAGACGTCACCATCGAGATGCCGGACCTGTTCGTCGGCCTCATCACCTGCAACTTCCCCGCTCCCGGCCAGGGCACGGTGGAACTGCCGAACGCAGCCTATGACCGGCTGATGTTCAACATCCAGTGGGGCTATCCCACGCTGGAAGGCCTGACCGAGATCGTCCAGAACGCTCAGATGCTGCGCATGCCGCGCGGCGAGAAGCAGATGGTCCGTCCGGTCACGAGCGTCACCGAGCTGCTCAAGCTGCGCGGTGAAGTGCATGAACTGGCGGTCGGCGTCGGCTCGACGGTGAACGAGTACATCGCTCGCCTGTCCTACGGCACCAACCCCTACGTCGGTTTCATGGACAAGTGGGAGACCCCGAACGGCAAGTCGTACAAGGACATGGTCGAAGTCGGCGGCTCGCCGCGTTGCGCCATGGACCTGAAGATGGCGGCTGCCGCTCTGGCTCACGCGATGGACCAGGACACCGTTCGTCCGGAGCACGTCAAGGCCGTCTTCCCCGAGGTCGCGCGCGCCCACACCAAGATGGGTCAGACCGCGTCGCTCGGCAAGAAGAAGGTGAAGGTCGACGACCTGATCACTTCGATCCTGGTCCACACCCAGCCGTAACGTCGTGTATCGAGCGTGCTGCCCGCCTGTTTCGACATGCGGGCACAGGCAATTTCACTCTCAAATAGGTGGATAGAATCATGACTGCAGAAGACCTAATCCAGGACATCTTGTCCGGGGTCTTGTCGGTCGGCATCGAAGTTCCGTGGCGCACGAACGCTCCCGATTATTCGGGCAGCGAACGTGACAGCGAGACTTTGGGCGATTCCGGCTTTGACCTGGCGGGCATCAAGGAGTGGGAACCCGGCGACAAACTGGCGCCCCGTCCCACTGCCAAGACCGGCTGGCGTACCAAGTACACGCTGGTTTTCGAACAGCCTCGCGACCTCACCGTCTACGTGCTGGTGGAAAATTCGAAGTCGGTCGACTTCGGCGTTGTCCGCCACACCAAGAAGGAATTGAGCGCCTGGCTGATGGGCTCCGTGTTGCAGAACACGTCCTGCACCAACGATCTGCTCGGCTACTCGATTTGGCAGGGCAACAAGATCCATCAGTTCCGCTCGCATCGTCCGGCGGGACGTCTCATCCAGCAGGGACTTTTCGGATACCTCGATGAGGACTCCGAGGAGGATGGCTTCGACGAAGTCGAAGGTCAGTCGGGAATGGCACAGTCGCTGGAGCGGCTGCCCACAGACCGGCGTTGCCTCGTCTTCATCATCTCCGACTGGCAGAATTACAGCGCCTCCGACAGGGATGCGCTGGAAGCTGCAGCCGAGATGCACGACGTGATAGCCCTGGTCGTCGGCGATCGCCGTGAGCGCGAATTGCCCGACGGCAGCGGTTTCCGTGATCTCGAGGATCTCGACACGGGTGGTGTTTCCGGCATTCACCTCAGTGACAAGACCCGCCGTCAGTGGCGCGAGAGTTTCGACGCCCAGCGTCAGGCCTTGCGCAAAACTCTGGTCGACTTCGGATGCTCCATGCAGGAGTTCTGGACCGACCAGGATGTCGACGGTCTCAACGAGACCATTCTGCCTATCTATTCCGGTCACCGGCCAATGGAGAACGAAAATGAATCGTCTGACTCGTAGACTCACTTTCGCGGCAGCCGCAATGCTGACCGCAACTCTGGTGCAGGCGCAGGCGCGCGAGGGTGGCGGTGCGGAAGTTACGCAGCCCACCCAGGCGGCTCCCTTCTGCGTCGTCGCTCAGACGCAGCAGGATCCTGCGCAGACCTCTGCTGGCGATCCGCCCAAGACTCCGGCCGCCGACGGGGCTCAGCCGCAAGCGGACCCCAACCAGCAAGCCGCTCCCGCCGCTCCGGCGGTGCCACCGCTGGTGGTGTTGCCGGAAATGAAGGCTGACTGCGGCGGCGGCAAAATCAATGTGGTGATCGCCGCTCGGACCTTCGGCTGGCAGGTGGGTGACGCCATCCCGCTCAAGATCCGGTTCGCCGTGGCGTCGGGCTCGACTGTCAATCTCGACCCGCTCCGTCAGGGCAAGCTCGCCCTGGAGGAATCGTTCAAGCAGTCGTTCGAGCTGGTCGGCAAGCCGGTCATCACGACGACCAAGAAGGACGATGTCACCATCTACGATGTCACCATCCTGGTGCGTCAGTTCACGTTCAAGCCGCATCTGCGCTTCAGCATGCAGCTGCCGTATTCGGTCGACAACAACCCGGACGGCACGCCGCGGCAGCAGCTTTTCGTGACCCCCGAGTTCGTTCTTCTGAACAACATCGACGGCGGCTACGAGAACATGAAGCGTCCGATGGTGATGGGCAATACCGAGATGGTCATGCCTCGTTCTGCGTGGCCGGTTCCTCTGCTCGGCATCCTCATCTTCCTGCTCTTCGCCAGCTGGCCTGTCATGGCTGCGGTGCGTTATGTCAATCGGGTCCGTCCGCGCAAGAACATCTCGCGTGAAGCGGCAGCCTGGCTGGCCATGCACTCCGCCGTCAAGTCCGGCAAGGAAATCGGCTTCGGCAAGACGCACTACAAGCGCATCAGCACGGTCGTGCGCACTTTCCTGGCGCCTATCTACCCGGGGCTGGAAGGCATGACGCTTTCGGAAATCGAGGCTCTGCCCGATGAACCGCAGGCGAACCTGGTGAAGAGCTTGTTCCGCAAGCTGGACCGCGTGCTCATTACCGATCGTCCTCTGTCGGCCGCCGAGCAAGCCCAGCTCCTCAAGGAGGTGGACGAGCTGATCAAGCGGCCCTATTCGATGTAAGGGACGGCAGGCATGCCGTCCGAGTTGTCAATCGGGCGGCGAACAGCCGTTCAGAACATAGATAGGAGCTTCCAATGGTCAATAGAATCGTCTTGCATGTGAGAGCCGCCGTGCTCTCACTGGCGATGGCGTCCGCTGTTTGCCTGGTCTGCATCGCTTCTCCCGCGATGGCGCAGCCGGCAATTTCAGCGGCGGACTCGTCACCGCATCTGGTGGCGCCGGATCAATCCGACGTCTATCTGGCTCAGCAGGCGAAGAAGAAGCCTAAGGCCGAACGAGCAGCCGACCCCGACGAGGAAACTGCCGCAGTGCAGAAGTATCTCAAGGAGACAGTGGACTGGCTGAAGAAGCTGCCCGGCATCGGCACTTTGGTGTCCGTGATGCCGCAGCTTTGGACGCCTTTCCGCGCGGCCGCGCTGCTCGCCTTCCTGGCCTTCTTCGTGCTGTATCACTTCCGCCGCCAGCAGCGCGATCTGCTGGAAGCGGAGCAGAATCGTCACCCGTCGGCTGCAGAGCAAGAGTTCGGCATCGTTGCCGACTCTGAAAGCAAGGAGGTCCGGCCATGATTCCTCTCAAGGACAACCTTCGCTATTCCAAGCTGGCCTGGGTGTCGGTGACGATCTTCGCCCTCAATGTGCTGATGTACATCGGGCAGATCACTCTCGACACCAGCGGCGTGATGAGCACCACCATCACCAGCTGGCTGCCCGTGCGTGACGTGCTCACGACCGGCATCGCCACAGGTGATCCGTGGCTGATCGGCAGGAGTATCATCGCCGTCTTCCTGGCGATGTTCTTGCACGGCAGCTTCTCGCACATCTTCGGCAACATGTGGTTCTTCTTCTGCTTCGCGCCTGCGCTCGAAGCGAGGATGGGTCACGGCAGATTCGCCGCTTTCTACCTGCTCTCGGGTGTGATGGCGACGCTCACCTTCCTGGCTACCGACACGTCGGGAGTCGGGCACATTCTGGGAGCCTCCGGTGCTATCGGCGGGGTGCTCGGCGCCTATGTCCTCTACTATCCTCGCGCTCGCGTCGATGGTATGACGCCGACCTTCAACCTGATCACCACCCTGAGCGTGTTCTTCCTGGGTGAGTACATGGTCATGCAGTGGTTGTCGCTCTGGTCTCAGCTCGGTGGTGTCGAGGAGGCTGCAGGTGTGGCGTTCTCTGCTCACATCGGCGGCATGGCCTTCGGACTGGCCGTGGCTGCTTTCATGCTGCTCGGCGATGTCGGGCGGCTGCGCGGGCGCGACTGGGTGTTCTACCTGGCGGCGCTCGGCGTCATGCTGTTCGCCTCCCTCGGCTGGGCTGCGGCAATCACGATCCTCATCTGGGTGTTCCTCTTCCAGAAGTCGGTCGTCGGCTGGTGGAAGCGTCTCTGGACGCCGATTGTCACCGCCATGGTGGCGGCAATGTCGTTGACTGCCGGGCAGCTCCTCGTGACTGCTTTTCAGCGCAACAACGGTTTCATCCAGAGTCTCAACTTCTACGGCGTTTGCATGCTAGTCATGCTGGCGTCCGTGGCCATTGCCATTGCCGCAAGGCGTCTGCCAGTGGTGAAGCAGCTTCCCGTCACGGTGCCCAAGCCGAGGACGGAAGACCGGATGTTGTCTGAGGTGGCCGCTGACCTGGTCGTCGGCTTCTTCCAGCTCGTCAGTGCCAGGCTCGTGGCTGCGCGCGACTTCATCGTCGCGGGTAGTGGCTATGCCTGGAAGTGGCTGCGCGTGGGCGGAGCGACTGTGGCTTCCGGCTACCGGCTCTACGCGCCAGCTCGGGTGCAGTCGGTGCTGGGCGGATTGGCAAAGTTCGTCTTGCGCCTCGTCGTCGGATTCTTCGTGTTGATGCTCAGGCTGGCTCGTTTTGTCCGGCTCGATGTCTTGGGCAAGCGGCTTTTCTTCGGATACGACCGGCTGCGAAACCGGCTTTCCGTCACGAGTGTTTGATGGGAAGCCGACAACGGTGGCGGCTGCGAAAACCGGCAAAATGGCCGCATTACTTGAAAGAGACTGCGAAGGCTCGCGCGCGAATTTCACTCACTGGTGAATGCGTGCGGGCCTTCCATCGAATACGAGGGTGAACGGTTCTCGGCATGAAGCCTTGAACCGTTCACTTTTTTGCCGGGTAAAACTATAAGCAGTAGTAAACACGCCTAGAAGAGGAAGTGACTGGGATTGAATGCACGGTAAAGCGCAATAATCCCAGCCACCTCAATGGTTACGTGTTGCGGCTGACACCCGAGTTCAACGCATTGAGAGCGCCGAGAGCGGTGAGGATAGCCAGAAAGCCGACCCAACCGACGTCCGGCAGCGCCTGATGCGTGAACCAGATGAAGCCCGACGCGGCTGCGATCACGACACCGGAGATGGTGGCGAGCGTGCCGTTGTTGATGGAGTTGAGCAGGTTCATCGCGCCGATGAAGGCGACGAAGAGAATCCAGCCCGAACCGGCAGCCGGAGCGACATAGGCCCAGGCCGCGAGTGCACCGACGCTGAGCGCAGTGCCGAGAACGGTGAGCAGTGTTTCACGATTCATGGAAAAACTCCTGTTTGAGCGGTGAGACCGCAAAAAGTTGAAAAAGCCGCAGGGATTCAACTGGATGTTGAGTTGCCCCTGCGGCTTTTTCGGTTAGTTTAGCCGATGACGAGCGCTTCGATGAAGCACACGCCGGCGAGTTTCGCGGCGATGACGCGGTGGCGGCCGTCTTCGATGTTGTAGCCGCCGCCGGCGCGGGGACGCAGAACGCAGCGGACCATCTCACGCCCATCCTCGAAGTCACGGCGCATCTGCTCGATCTGACCGCCATCGCGGTCGAGGAGCTTCTGCACGGTGGAGTCGCTGATGAAGACCTCGTTGAGGTCGACGTAGATGGTGCCACGCTCTTCGTGGTCGTCGCGATCGTAGCTGTGACGGTAGGACTTGCCCATGATGCCTCCTTTGGTAGGAGGCACCGGCGCAGTTGGTGAATGGTGAGTGTTCGCACACAGAATTAGGAACGCGCAGACAAGCGAGTTCCACAGGCAGAAACATTTGCTAGATGCCGCTTGCCCTGTGCAAAAAACAATAGCGCGCGCCGGCGCCTCTACCTAGTTAGCTTCATGGGATCTCCTTTTGTGTTGACCATTTCATGCCCTCCGTTTTTTGCGGTTGGCTGAGCGAAAACCGCGTACGCAGCGGTTTCTGGAGAGGCAGTGACGCTTCTTGCGAAGCGCCACTGTTACTTATTTGCCGTCCTTCGACTTCGGCTGATTCTTCTTCTTCTCTTCGGCCTGCGCCCGCAGGTGCAGGTGTACTCCGAAGAGCACGATGCCGAGGAAGAAGACGGCAATCATTGCCGCCTTGACGATCACGCCGTTGGGGTCGATGAGGGCGAGGGGCGCGCTCTGCTGGCCTTGCGGCTTGGCAGGCGACATCTGCTGCACCTTCACCGCCTTCACGGCAGCGTCAAGCTGAACGTCCAGAGCGGCGCCACGCGGCTGGGCAACCTCGATATCGGGGACGATGCCCTTATTGGCGAGGTTGTAGCCAGACGGCGTCAGGTAGCTCAAGGACGTGACCGAGAGCCAGCCACCGGCACGGTGACGACCGGACTGGTATCCGACGCCCTTGCCGTAAGTGGTCTGACCGACGATGACAGCGCGACCGTTGTCCTTGAGGGCACCGGTCAGGATTTCCGAGCAGCTGGCCGAGCTGCCGTCCGTCAGGACAGTCATCGGCGCAGTCTCCAGATTGTGGAGAAAGGCGATGGCTTCCGGCGGAGCTTCACCGAAGTCGTGCGGCCAGGCCTTCACGACGCTGAAGCGCTCTTCGTGCAGCTCCAGTCCCTGACGGGTGGTGCTGGTGACGATGACGCCCTGCGAGAGGAATAGCGACGCTACCTGGCGGGCATAGTCGAAGACACCGCCGGGGTTGCCGCGCAGGTCCAGCACGATGCCGTTCAGCTTTCCGCCGGAAGCCTTGTACAGCTCCTGCAGGTTGCCGACCAGACCAGCCACCATCTCCTCGCTCTCGAAGCTCGGCAGGCGCACATAAGCGATATTGCCGGGCAAGAGCTTGGCTGCGAAATCAGGCGCATCGGCGGCAGCCGACTTGAGATTGAAGGTCACTTCATTGCCGTCGATGACTGCAACGACCTTCGCTTCATCACCGGCTTTCACCAGGGTCAGCTTCTCGACCTCGGCGGGGCTCAGACCGGCCAGGTCTTTGCCGTTGATGGACTTGACGGTATCGCCCTTGCGGAGATCCGACTTCTGAGCCGGAGTTCCGTACACCAAGAAGTCGATCGCGTAGGTGCCGTCTTGATGTCGCTTGAACATCATGCCGAGCGGCTCGAGACCAGCGTTGTGCTGGCTCATCGACTGCTTGATCTCGTCGGACGTGGTGTAGCTGGTCCAGCGGTCGTTCAGCGATGCAGCCATCTCTTTGATGGCGTTCTCGAGCTCGGCCTGCGTGGTCAGCTTGCCGGCGTACTTGTTCTTCCACTGGCCGAAATCCTTCAGCGCGTCGTGGTCGTAGTACGTGGCGTTGATGCGATACCAGACGCTCTTGTAGATGTCTTCCAGCTGCTGCGGAGTCGGCTTGGCCTGCTGGGCCTGAGCCTGTCCGAGGAGTTGCTGGAAGAATTCCTGAAGGTCTGCCGGCATCGGCCCGCCGTTGTCCAGCGGGTTGACCGGCTTGGCCTTCTCTTCAGGAGCCTTCTGGACGGTGCCCGGGTCGGGAGTCTGAGTCCCTGCATCCGCGCCCATGATGATGATAATCGGATTCACCTGCTTGGCCGGCTTGCTCGTGGTCTGCGCCTGGGCGACGCCCAGCGGACCGGCAAGCGCGAAGCACAGCACAAGCAGACTCGTGAGAATCTTGCGCATATGTGTTCTCCAATTTGAAGTTAGGCAGCGCGCTCCGCGCAGGAGCCGCGCTTATGCCGATTCAGATGTACGCCCATCTCTGAGCGCTAAGGAAAAAGCAAGAAGCCGCATCAAGAAGATGCGGCTCCATGCTCCGGGAGACAGCGCATCAGCACTGTCTGTCAGAGTTCCGCAACTGCCCCCCGCACACGTCATGGGTTGGGGCTGGCGTTGCGTTCCCTGATGTACTTGCCCCAGACCTCGTCGTTGTGACGCTTGATCTCGTCGCGCCGCGTCTGGGCGGCAGCGTCGTCGGCAATGAGCTTGCGGATTTCGCCCTTGGCGGCTTCCAGCTGCTCATCGACCTTGGGGTCTTCGTCGTTCTTTACTTCGATGTCGGGCACCACGCCGATATAGTCCATGCGGGCGCCGCCCGGGAGGAACTCGAAGGTGGTGACCGAGATGCCGCGCCCGAAGGGCAGCGGAATCACAGCCTGTCCGACACCCTTGCCCACCGTTACGGTACCGACGATGGTGGCGCGGTGGTTGGCCTGGAGCATGCCCGAAAGCAGCTCAGAAGCCGACGCCGTGCCGCCATTCACCAGGACCACGATCGGCATCGTCTTGGGGACGATCAGATCGTGCTCGCGCTCTTTCACCGAGTAGGCGACGTCGTCAGGCTTGGCGCTGTTGACCTGCGTTTCGACGAGGATGCGGGGCTGGAGCACCTGGCGCTGCTCGACGATATTGTCGCCGGCGCGATGCTCGAGAACCATGAGCGTGCCTTCGGGCAGAATCTGCTGAGCGATCGCCTCGAGATACTCGAGGTTGCCGCCGCCATTGCCGCGCAGGTCGATGATCAGGCCCTTCATGCCCTTGGCTTTCGTGAGTGCAGCCGCCATCTCGCTGACCGCATAGTCAGAGACGAAGTTGTTCAGCCGCACGTAGGCGATGCCGTCGCCCTGGTCCTTGAAGGTGACCACAGGCACGATGACGCGCGCGCGTGTGACCGTGATGTCGACGTTCTTTTCGCTGCCGTCGGCCTGCTTGCGGGCGAAGGTGATCACCACCTTGGTGTTCTCGGCGCCTTTGACCTTCTTGATCACATCTTCGATGAGCATGCCGTCGACCGGCGTGCCATCGACAGCGACGAAGCGGTCACCAGGCAGAACTCCGGCCTTCTCGGCGGGGCTGCCGGGCATCGGCGATTCGACAACCATGCGGTTGTCGGGGCCGACAGTGAGCGCGGCTTTCACCTGCGCTTCGGTAGCGTCCTTGGGCAGCGCACGCAGGCGCTGGCTCAGGTCCGGATTGGCGATGTTGGCGCCAATGCCGAAAAGCGCCGACTCCTGCATCTCGTGCTCGGCCTGGCGAACGTCAGGCGGCGAGTAGTGGTCGAAGCGCTGATTGAGGCTGTTGAGCATCTGGGTGATGGCACGGTCGGTGCCGGCCTCGGTGCTCAGAGTGCCGTCGTTGTCGAACTTGTGCTCCCACTCGGCTACCCACTTGTCGCGGTCGGCCTTGCTGATGAGCGGTTTGGCGTTGTCGCGGATGAGGCGAAACGCGCGATCGTACAGATACTTTCCGTCGAACTGCGCGGGCTCATGCTGAGCGCCGGAGTTGAGGAACTGGAACACTCCCCGGCCACCGGTCAGCGGACCCTGAAGGGCGAACACTGCGACCAGAAGCACCAAGAGACCCAGAACCAACTTACGTGGTGTATTCATGGATTGACTCCTAGCTGCCCGTAGCGGAAATCCGCTTTGGAGCGCAATCCTTGCGCTCGGGCACATTGATTTACATTCGTCTCAGCACGCAATGAAACTCTCGCTCGCCGGAATCAGCCGAGCGGGAACTGGCTTGATAGAAAGTCACCGCATGCGGTGGCAACTTCCAAGCCGGTCCTGAGCGATTTGTTTTGCGGAACTTTGAAGACGTCGGCAAGCCGGCTGCCGCTCCGCCACATTGCTGTGACGGAGCGGTGCCTGGCTGCCAGGATATGATCCGCGTTAGATCAAGATCGGGCGCGGAATGAGATCTTCGAACTGTTCGCACAGCTCGTTGTTCTCGTGATCGCTGAGTGTGCGCTGCTGGAAGAGCACCGCCTCGCACTTGGACAGAGCCGACATGATCGTCTCCAGCTGCGGGTGATCCTTGAGCCGCTCACCAACTTCGTTGATGGTGGCGGGATCGACACCGAAGTACTGCCGGATGGCAGCGGCCAGGAGCTTGTAGTGCTTCTCCTGCCAACCGGTTTCGCCGACCTGCTTCTGAACTCGCAGGTAAATGCGCCAGGCCACCTCGTTGGGCGGGCTCTTGCGAATCGGCTTCTCACGGTTGATGCGACGCACAATCCACAGACCCGGCCAGAGCAGGGTCAGGAAGATGCCGCCGACCAGCATCGGCCACATCATCCACGGCATGGAGGGCGGACGCGCTTCGAGGTCGCCCTCGAGCAGTTCGTCGCCGTTGTCCGCGGTATTGGATGTGGTGACGACGAAGTCGGGAGTCGTCAGACGCTTCCAGTTAGGCGTCTTGCCGTCCGGAGCGGTGTCGACCGCGTAGCGCAGGTCGAGCTGGAAGGGGATGGCCTTCTTGGGCACCGAACTCTGAACGACCAGGTCGATCCGGTAGATCGTCTGACCCTTCTTGTACGGCGCACTCTTGATGGTGACAGGCGACTGACCCGGAGCCAGCGCACCGAGCGGGTACGGCTTGGCCAGGTCGAAGTCCTGTCCTTCGAAGCCAATCACGCCCTTTTCCAGAGACGTGAAGTCGAACTTGACGTTTTCGTCCGCGACGATGAGAACGGTCACCTCGACCAGATCCATGATGCGATGGCCGAAGTGCTGGCCATTGCCGACCTGGATGATGATGCGACCATCCTCGCAGACCTTCTGCACGGGGTTAGCCGGCTTGGGGTCCTCCGGCTCGGCCGGAGTCGGCTCCTCTTCGCCAGGGAACCCGTTGAAGCCGGGCGGAACCTGGGCGACTGCGGAAGGAGTCGAGACAATACCGCAGGACTGCGATGCAGCGCTGGCGGCATTCATATTCGGCTGACCGGGGGTCTGGCTTGTGCCAGCCGGGACAGCCTGGAAACGATACGCGCCCGGAACCTGCTGCGCCTGAGCCGGCATCCCGAAGAGGGACACGGCAGCAGCCAGGAGCAGGGCGGACCAGATTTTAGGTGAACGCATGGTTCTGCTCCTTTAGCGGTGGTTCGAGAAGAGGCGCACGACCTTGGGCAGGCCGGCAACACCCTCCTCGGTGGAGAAGATGCCGAAGTCGATGTGCGACTTGCGGAAGAATTCCTCCAGCCCTTCCTGATGCTGACGGAAGTTCTCCGCGAATTTCTCGCGGTTCGTCTTCGACAGCCAGATGGACTTGCGCTGACCGGTGCGCAGATCGCGCAGCGTATACAGTCCGCCGATCTCGATTCCGAAGACCTTGATGCCCGCAGGGAGCTCGCGCTCGCGGCGGTCCTGTACGCACAGGCACATCACGTCATGGAACTGAGCGGCTTTCCGCAATGCTTCGCGGTCGTCGTCGGTCATATTGAGGAAGTCGGAGATGATGATGACCAGCGCCTTACGGGCCGGCAGGTTCTTCAGAACCCGTTGCAGACCCGACAGCTGCTGCTTGTCGTTGCCCCAGCGAGGCACATTGCCGCCTTCGATCATGGAGACCAGGGCGGGCAACATTGCCTTCTGAGGCGCACGAGGCGTCACCAGCGCTTCCACGCGTTCCTGAGAGAACGCCATGAAAGCGACTTTGTCTTCGGACTTGGCCGCAGACTTCATCACGGAAGCGGCCAGCTCGACTGCGAGCAGGCGCTTGGTGGTGCGGAACGTACCGAAATCCATGGTCGGCTGAACGTCGGCCAGGATGTAGATCTTGAGGTCGCGCGGCTCGAGCTTGTGCGAGACAAGCACTTGCTGACCACCGGTCTGGGCGGTCGCGGGCCAGTCAATGTCCCGGACGTTGTCGCCCGGTTCATATTCCAGTCGCGTAGCCAGTTCCCAGCCGTTTGATCCACGAGCCCTGCTCTTGCGCGCGCCTCCGCCCGGGTACGGCTGCGTAGTACGCCAGCCGGTCGGGATAGGTGTGGAGGCCACCATACGAAGAGCTTCGTTGATCGCCTCCATTGTCGATTTCTTCACCATAGGAATTGCTCCTGTTTGAGACTAAGCGCTCAGAAATAAGCGCACGATTTGCAGGCACATCTCGAAGGACGCGCCTGCACGCATGCTATATACAAGCGCTTTCATCTGTGAAAACGCCATTGGATGAGGCGAGAGCAGGTAAGTATTTCCGCAGCTAGATGCTAATCATGCTGCGGTTCGGCATTCTTTGGAGACTTGCAGAACCCGACCGGCATGCCACCATTGCTGATGGCATGCGCGGCGCGGGGTCAGTAAATTCCCTCAGTCTGCTTGCCTTACCGTGCCCGGGGCTCGATGATCGGCACGCCCTTCTCGGGGCCGAGGATCTCGTTGATCACGTGGTCGGAGGTGATGTCGTTCATCTCCGCCGTCTCCCGCATGATGATGCGGTGACGCGCGATGTCACGGAACACCGCCTTCACGTCGTCCGGCGTGGCCACGTCGCGACCGTCCAGGTACGCCAGGGCGCACGCCAGATGGAGCGAAGCGATTTCCGCACGGGGCGACATGCCGAACTTCACGTAGTCGTCGAGCGGCTTGCCGCAGCGCTCCATGAGCGCCTTGAACTCCGGCTTGCCGGGACGGCTCGAACGCACGAGGTCGACGATGAACTCGAGCAGCGTGCCCGCCTTGATGGTGTTCTCCACCACCTGGGCGTGCTGAGCGCGCATGGCGAACACGTCCTCGACGGTGAGGACCTGCTGCACCTGAGCGGTGGCGCCACGGCCGTGCAGCGAAGCACGACGCAGCATCTCGATTTCACCGGCGCGCGAGATGTAGTCCATGTCGAGCGACGCGGTGAAGCGGTCGAGCATGGCTTCCGGCAGGGTGAAGGTACCTTCACCGCCCATCTCAGCCGGGTTGATGGTGGCGAGCACCAGGAACATCTGGCTCAGGTCGAACTGCGCGTCGCCGACCATCACCTTGCGCTCCTGCATGCCCTGAAGCAGTGCAGAGTTGGTCTTGGCGGTGGTACGGTTGACTTCGTCCGCGAGCAGGATGTCGGCGTCGACGATCGGCCCCTTCTTGAGCATCATCTCACCCGTCTTCGGGTTGAAGTACTCGAAGCCGAGGATGTCCGACGGCTTCATGTCAGGGGTCATCTGCAGACGCGCCGAGCGAGAGCCGGCGATGCACTTCTGCAGGGTATTGACGAGCATGGTCTTGCCGAGTCCGGGCATGGACTTGAGCAAACCGTGCTGATCCGCGATGAGCAGGAGAAGGATCTGGCGCTTGATGTGATCGTACTCGACGATGACCTTGTCGAGTTCCTTCAAGAGCGCTGCAGCCTTCTCAACCTTCGGGGTCCACTTGGTAGACATGGTTGTAACTCCGTTTGTGTCGCACATCTCAGTGCGACGTGTAAAAGGGAAGGTCCAGGGCAGTTCCCTCGCGGGCTTCTGCCTTTACGGCGGCACCACAGGTGGTTTCAACCACCCGTGAGCCGCCATTGGAAGAGAATTTGCGAGGGAATTATTGGCGAGGCTTGCGGCGCTCCGAGAGCAGACCGGTAGCCGCACCACGCAGAGAGAGGAGGAGCAGGATGGTCAGCGCCGCCATGACGACATAGCCGTCCAGCGGGTTTTCCCTCTGCTCAACCTTGGAGCCGGCAAGAGTCCGAGCCCAGTTGATATTGAGCTTGGCGTCCGGACCGAGCAAGACGTATTCCGCCTTGTCGCCCACGGCATCGCGCAGAGCTACGAGATTCTGCTCCTGAAGGGCGGTCGACTGACCTTCCTTCAGCTTCTTGTATCCGGCCAATTCGCCGGACGCGGAATACTCGGGGATGGGAACGTTCTCGGGCGTGCCGACGCCGACGATGACCAGCCGGATGTCCAGCTTCTTGATCTCGTCGATGGCCTTCTGCAGGTCCTCGGGTTTGCCGGTGTAGCCACCGTCCGAGAACAGCACGATGACCCGTTCCATGTTCTGGTTCGGGCTGCGTTTGAAGGAGGCGACCGCCTCGTTGAGACCTTCCACGAAGTCCGAGCCACCGCCCGGCGCGTTGCCGATGCGGACCCAGTTGCGGAAGATCCAGTCCAGGGTCTGGAAATCGTCGGTCGGGAAATCAGGGAACGCGACCGAGTTGCCCATGTAGAGGACAATCTCGAACTCGTTACCCTGCACCGCCGGGAGGATTTCCTTCTGGATGACGATCTTGACCATGTCGAGCCGCGTCCCATAGGGACCGGGCACGAGCGACGGTGCAAGACCATCCTTGTCGGGCATGGCGTTGCGGTAGTCCTCCGCGCGCATGCTCTGAGAAACGTCCGTGACCGCGATCACCTGCAGCGTTCCCGACTTCGCCTGAGAGGGCGCAGCGGGAGCCACAGGACCAGCGGCAGCAAAGACTAGCAGTCCGACGACACTGAGCCAACCGGCCAGCACCAGGAGCTCCGACCTGACGGTCAGAGGTGGTGTGATGCGGTCAACCAGTCGCTCTTCTCCGAACTTGTCGCGTGCGGCTTTGCGCATGCGAAATCCGAAGAACCAGAACGCGATGGTTGCTGGCAACACGGCGAGCAACCAGATCAGTACGTCGGGCCGAGCCAGATGAAGTGATTCCATCTTTCAGCCTCCTGTAGATTAGATGTCGTCCGGCTTGCCCTTGCCAGGCTGAGAGCCTGGCTGGTCGCCCGGAACCTGCTGATTGCCCTTGCCGTCGCCCTGCTGCGGCTTGCCTTTGCCCTTGCCCTGACCCTGACCCTGCTGGGGCTGGTTCTTGAAGAGCAGCTCGAGGTCGTACTTAACGACCTCCGCCTGAGCTTCCAGGCGCTGCGCTTCCGACAGGGGAATGCCCTGATAGCCGTTGCCGGCGTTCAGGCGCAGAGACTCTTTGAAAGCCTCCACGGCGGGCTCCACCTGGCGGGCGCGCAAAAGCACCTTGGCCTTGTGGAAATAGGCAAGCGCAGCCATTTCACGGCTGGGCTCGGGATAGATGAAGCGGTGCAGCCAACCGGCGCGCGATTCGGCTTTGTAAGCCTGAATGCTGCGGTCGAAGGCTGCGTTCGCGAGCTGGAGATTCTCCTGCTGGTACGCAGCCAGACCCAGGTTGTAGTACTGGGTCTGTGCGCTCTGGTACGTCGCCAGGTGCAGTCCGAAGCCCGAGAAAAGGATGCCCGCGACAAGCGCCGCGATCATCCAGTACGTGCGGCGAGAATTTTTCTTGCGCATATCTAGACTCCTTAGGCGTCGTCACGAACGAGCGCCGACAAGCCGAGGTAGAGCAGAGCCAGTACCACTGCCGCGATGAGAAACGGCATGGAGAATGGCTTGTAGCTTACCGACTTTTCGAGCTCGACCTGAGACTTTTCGAGTTGGTTGATAGTGGCGAACGCTGCGCGAAGCTGAGCGCCGTCACCGACGGGAATGACCGTTCCGCCGAGCCCTTCGACGAGCCCGCGGAGATCCTGCGTCATCGGACCGTTGTTGACCCACGAGTCGCCCACACCGAGGACATACACTTTGATGCCCATCTCGGTGAGCGTGCGCGTGAGCAGCTCTTTCCGTTCCGCAGAAATAGATGCCTCACCGTCAGTGACGATGATCATGACCTTGGTCTTGGCCGTGGATGCCTCGCGGAAGTGCTTGACCGCGCCGAGGACGGCGCCGTTGTCACTATCGAAGTCCGTGCCGCCTCGCGTGTACTTGTTGACACGTTCGGCTTTGCTGGCTACGACCCTGAGGTCGCGGCTGAGAGGCCAGTAGTAGTAGGTATCGGTGTCGAACACGAGCAGAGCGACTCGGTCGCCCTGACGCTCGGTCACGAACACCTTGATGGCGCGCGCCGCGACATCAATCTTTTTGAGGGCCGGCGGCTGGCTGCCGTCGGTGGGCGCGTTCTGTCCGGCAGCGAAATTCTGCTGATCCGGGTCCTTGATAGTTTCGTCCATCGACCCGGAGATATCCGTGGTGATGACGAAATCGCGGGTCTGAATGACTTCGATCGACTTCTGCTCAGGCAGAAGAGGACCAGCCACCAGAGCCGCCATAACGAGCACGAGGAGGGCCAGAGACGCGCTCTGAAGCCATCCAACGATGGGGATGCCGCGCAAGTTCTTGTGGATGTCCACCTGCGAGTGACCGATCGCCTTTCGACGGCGATTGGCAAACCACAGAATGGGAATCACGAGCAAGACGAGCGCGAACCACATCGGCTGTGCGAAAAACACAGTAGACATAGGCGTCCTCCTTACTGTTCGAGGGTTTCGCGTAGATTTCGAACGGAAAAGGTTCAGCATCGACCTCAAGCGCTCCTGCTTCGGCCTAGCTGGTTCACGGTGATCCGTTTGGGAAAGAAAATCGCCTCAAGGGCGCAGTTCCGGCCAACTCCACAGGAAGTGAAGTCTCAAGCTGCAAGTTCGGACAAAGGAGCGCGTGGCTTGTTGGTTTGGTGGGTTGGTTGCCTTAAGCAAGGTGAATATTCGGAACCCTTAAAACATATGGAAGGAGGCTATGCAAAACAAATGAATACGGCATAAAGAGACATCTGGAACTTGCGCGAGTGATTTAAACACTAAAGCTTTAATAGGCCATTGTTCTCAGATCTTTGTGCGGAAAATCGCGGTCTAGTGGGCCTCTTAGTGGATTCGATCTTTGGACTTCTTGATGTCAAGCGGAATGGTCGACCTGCTGCCAAGATACAGCCTCTAGATCTAGATAATTAGCGCGGCTCGCCAAAATTCGTTTTTGAAGATGTCATGTGGATTGTTTTGAGAAAACGTCGAAGAAACGTAGATGGGCTGCGGGGGTGTATCTTGATAACCCCTTTTCAAGATCGGCGGGGCTGCGCTAACGCCAAAAATGCACCGTATCTGGTGGCGGTAGCGAAACCGGGAAAAGGTTGTCTTTTGCACCACACGCGATACCACAAGTCTGGGCTTTGTTGGCAAAACAGAAATTGCTCTGGGCAATTGGTCCAGATTGCCGGTGCTGAGCCACCGCTAAATGCCTCGGTTTCTCGTAAACGCTGCCGAATTAGGGCGCACTAATCTGTGGTGGCGTGCGCGATACCATGTCAAGGGGTGTAGCTTGCCGTCTCTGTGCGAGTTGCGCTCTCTTGACAAGGGAGATGCCGCATGTTTAGAGGCTCTTTGGAAAATATAGCTTTCAGAAAATCTTTATGAGAGCTAGCGCAATGATTGCGCGCCTGGTGGGGAATTATGGGGCACATGACTTTTGGGTGTTTTGCTCAGCCTGTGGCTTATCGGCTGTGTTGTCATGATTGTGTAACCCTATGTAATGCTTCCTCTTGATCACTTCTTGCATCCCCTAATAGTGTTTCAACGCATCTCTTAATTCGCATTTTTCTCAAGGACCACAAAAACTCTCGCGTATCACACATCCACATGGACTATCGCCCCTGTTCTGAAGCTATTCCGGCTTCTGGATGTTCCCTGCGCAGATAGTTGTGAGAGAAGTGTCGAAGGAATGAGAAGAAATGGGGCCTCAATTAAACCTTTTCTCGAGCCGTGGATGCTTGAGAAGAAAATGGAGAACGTAATCTATGCACCAGAGTGCGTCTCGTATCAGCTTGCTCTTTCGCATGAGCAGGAACGAAATTCCCTCGTATCGTTCGGGTGACACCGCTCCGCTTGTCCAAGAGACATCGCCGACGCGTGCGTCCGACATCAAGATCTTCATCGAGGATCCGTGCCAGGTCGTCGAAGCGTCACTTCGAGACGCCCTGAACACCGTTTCCTCGAAGGCTGCGGCCACGAACCCGGAATCCGCGATTCGCGAGCTCCTTTCCGAGTATCTGGAACCGCAAGACCTGGCTCAGTTACGTGTTCTCACCTCAGGTCGGCATGTCGTGCAGAACGGCATCGTCGTCGCTCTCAACAGCACGCAGGTGACCATGACCGGTGACGGCATCCTCATTCTGGTCGGCAAGACCAAGGGCGTCGCGCGCGGCAATGTTCGCGTCATCGCCACCGATGAGGCCGAGCTTCACTGCTTCGACAACGTTCACGTTGACGCTGCCGGACGCGCCAAGATCAACAGCAATGACCATGTGGTCGGTATCGCTCGCGGCAACGCGCGCGGAACCGCACGTGGCAATTCCCAGTGGACCGTCGTCGGCAACGCCATCTTCGACGGGCACGACAACGCCACCATCTTTGGTGCAGGAGCCGCCATTCTGCGCGCATTCGGTCGCTCTCGAATTCGCGCCCGCGGCAACTGTAAGGCGACCCTCTGCGACACCACGCAGGGTTGGTTCGTCGAGAACACCGAAGTGGAAGTGGCCGGTGGTGCCATCTGCTACGCGCAGGACAAGGTGCGCGTGCTGAAGAAGTCCCCGAACTCTCGCGTCAACCGCTTTCCTTCGGAACAGCGGCTGGAAGTGTTCGCCTGGGCTTATCACACCGACCGCGACGGCGCCAGCCTTTGCGTGCAGTACTAAAGCAGGGTGCGTCTTAGGACGAACCCCGTTCAATAGGAGAACGCCAAAATGGCCAACACCACCCCTGACCCGCGGGAGCCCGAGATCACTCTCGGCGACCCGCTTCGTGCCGTAGGGCATTCCGCTTTTCTCAAGCATATGGGCGGCGGACAATGCCTTGCGTGCGACTCTTTCGCCAATGTTCTGATGTCCGACGGCAAGTGTGCCCGATGCTCCGGTGTGTGCGACGCGCCTGTCGTCAAGCCGGAATGTCAGGCAGACGCAGAGTGCAAGAAGTAGGTCTCTTCAAGCACTGACGAGACATGCAGCCAGTGCGGTTTGGGCCCTGGTTGCATAAGACCTGGGAGAAGGGGGGCGAGGCATGTATGGGAAACCTTCATGCTGAGCCCCCCGACTCTTTTTTCTATCCTTTTATATTAGGCGTGCAGCGTATGATAAGCGGTAGTATAAAACGTCTTTTTTACTGAGGGTAGCTATATGAGATAGTAAAACAGTGAAAAAAACAAAGGAGCAGAGACTCGGGCAGAGAGAAATTGCTTTCCCTCTGCCTCCGCTCTGCTCCCTTGCCGCCTCGTTAGAGACTAGAAGCTCAGCACATTAGTGCTTCACTTCGACCGTGATGCCCCAGGTCTTGGCGTTCTTGAGCGACACCCAGGAACGAGACGCTTCCTGCTCGAGGACGATCGACGCTTTCGGGTCGACGACTCCGAGGTCGAAGTACATCTCCAGGAAGCCGTACTGACCGCCTTCGGTGACGATGCGGCTGCTGGCCAGGGAGACGCCACGCGACAGGGAGCGAACGCGCCAGGACACGCCGGAATAGAGATCGACCGTGAGGCGAACAAGGATTTGCTCGCCCACGTACATCCCTTCCACGTGACCGCCGCTGGACTTGTCGTCCTGCTGGCAGAATCGCTTGGTGGTCGGCAGGAGACTGTAGTTCCAGCCGGTCAGCGAACCGCCGCACCATGCGCAGCGACCGAAGTGGTCGGCGCAGGCATCACAAAGCGTGAAGTTCGGGCTCTCCGTCCAGGGGAAGTGCCCCTGAGGAAGACCGCCGCTCTTCACGTAATTCGGTGCGCCGCAGGTTCCGCGGACAGACGTGTCCGGCTTCTTCTGCTCGCATTCTTTACAGAGCTTTGCCATGATAGTTACCTCCGTTATCGGAATGCGAGGACTGTGCCTCGCATTCCAGATTTCGATGTGACGCGGTTTAGTGACCGCCGCGGCAGCCGACGTTGGCGCACGCGCAACGGACCTTGGGCAGCAACGGCACGTCGCCGTCGAAGCCTTCGTCCGCCATCATCGCCGCCATCGCCTCGCGCGACGGCATGATGACGCGATTGGCGGCGTGAGCCATGGCCACCGTGTGCACCGTCCAGGGGTTGAGCTGGAAGAGCACGTAGGTGAAGGCATCCGGCGGAGCCGGGGGCTCGTTCTCCTCGAGGTTCTGCACCATGCGAATGCCGACCGCGATGAGGCCGTTGGACGGCGCCCAGTAGAGGTTGCGGCTGGTCAGGTCCAGAGCCGGGGGATAGGGGTTCTCGTCGACAGCCTCGCACTTCAGTGCGGAAGCCGCGGCGGGAGCGTCGACAGCGGTTTCGTCAGCGGTCACATCCGCGAAGGGAAGCGCCGGCTGGTCACCGTCCGTGGTGGCGAGCAGTTCCGTCGCGTCCGCGGTCGGAGCAGCGGGAACTTCGACGACCGCATTCTCGAGGTCAGCCGGGTTGACACCCTGCTGCTTCATGAGCATGGCCACGACCTGTTCGGGCGTGATGTCGGCGATGAGCTCGTCTGTCTTGGGACCGCCGTTGTCGATCATGTCGATGGTGGGCGGCACTGCGTTGCGCAGCGGGTGGAACTGTTCGTGCACCACCTCGGCCGCGGAGAGCGACGCGTCGTGGCCCTTGAACTCGAACCGCTTGCCCTGCGCATCTTCGGTGACGAAGTGCGGCTGCGGCGATTCGGACATCATCTGCCGGACCTTCGCATCCATGAAAGGATTGGTCGGCGGCGCGATGGGGTTGATGCGCTTCTCGATGAGAAGCTTGCCGTCCTGGATGACACGCACATCGAGCGCGTGCTTGGCACCGATGATGAGGCCCCAGAAGCCGGGTTCCACCACTCGGAAGTGGTTGGGCGGCAGGCCGTGCACATCGAAGCCCCCTGCGGGCATGCGATCGCCATTGATGATGCCGACGATGACGTCGCGCATCGAACCTTTGTCGACCTTCACAAGACCCGAGGGCAAAGCCGGAATTCCGGGATTTCGCTTGTTCATGTGAGTACTCCTTTAGAGACTGATTTGAGTGACATCGCCCGAACTCGCTATAGAGGATGCGACTCGCGTCGCATCCTCATATAGCAATCCGAGCTCGGACTTAGACACACGTGAATCAGGCAAGGGAACGCGAAGCGCTCCATAAAGGTGAAGTAGCGTCAGCTTTTTACAGCCAACGCTCCTTCACCGTCTTGCCATTCTCC
>CAZBOX010000035.1:0-32077 GCA_964493595.1 uncultured Candidatus Obscuribacterales bacterium
AAGACTTGGAGATGCATATGAAAACAGGCTCGTTGGTCACGACACTTTTTTGCGCCTTAATGGCTGCAAACGCAATTTTTGTCCCGTCGATGGCTCAGAAGTCGGGGACTCCAGCAAACCAAAAGGGTGTCACAATGATTCCCTCGAAAGGTTTCAGCGGCGAACTGACTGAGATCGGAAAGTCTAACTATCAGTGGACTGGGATTGCGGTCTCCAAGAAAAATCGAGTTTTTGTTTGCTTCCCTCGCTGGTCGAATATGGGTCCGGTTTCAGTGGGTGAATTGTTGCCTGATGGCTCTATCAGTGCGTTTCCGGATAAGAAGTGGAATGCGTGGATTCAGGGCGGTAAAGTCGTCGGCGAGGAATTCATCTGTGTTCAGTCTGTGTATTGCGATAGCAGCGGTGCTCTTTGGATTCTTGATCCTGCGGCGCCAAGATTTCAGGGTCCGATTACTGATGGACCAAAGTTGATCAAAGTCAATCTGAGTGCCAATAGAGTCGAGAAGGTCTATCCGCTCGGCGCTGTAGCTCCCAAAGATGCATATCTCAATGACGTGCGTATTGATACAAGAAGGCAAGTCGCCTACATGACCGATTCAGGACTGGGTGCGATTATCGTGCTCGATTTGCGCAGCGGTAACGCGCGAAGGCTTTTGGAAACCAGTCCATCTGTGAAAGCTGAAGACGTAAAAGTGATGATCGATGGCAAACGCTGGGGTGTGATGCCGGATGGTTCTGTCAGGAAAGTCCATTCTGATGGAATCGCCCTGGATAAAGGCGGAGAATATCTGTATTACCAGGCGCTGACAGGCAAAACACTGTATCGCATTGCGACCAAAGACTTGCGCAATGAAAAGTTATCGTCCAAGGATTTGAATGCGAAGGTAGAGAAAGTTGCGACAACGTGCCCGGCAGACGGTATCGAATTTGGTGCCGACGGAAAGTTGTTCATCACTTCAATCGAAGATAGTTCGATCAAAAGTTTGAATCTTGCTGATGCTAAAAAGGAACTGAAGACGGTCATCAAAGACAAGCAACTTGTTTGGCCTGATTCTCTTTCTCTGCGCGGCGACGGCTATTTCTACGTGACCTGCTCGCAGATTAATCTAGGCCCGAAGGCTCCAACGCCATATAAGGTCTTCCGGTTCAAACCGAAAGACTAAGAGCGTTTTCGTTAGCTTTCTGCGTTTGCTTTCGGCTTTAACTTTTAGCCTCTAGCCTCTAGCCTCTAGCCTCTAGCTTTAGCTCTAGCTCTAGCTTCTCTGCTTATCTACTTCGTTGTTGTAGGCGACGATGCGGTGGCTTTAGCTTCCGCCAATTTTTTCACTTCAGCAAGACGGTCTTTCACACCTTTGATTGTTTGCGTGTTGGTGAGTTGGCGCAGAAACGGCACCGGCAAATCCAGCAAGACAAACGAGCGCAATGAAACATCGGTCGCCTTTTCGCCGGGGACTTCCGTCAACTCCCACTTGCCTTCAAAGGCTTTGAATTTGTCTGAACTCACCATCTTATAGGCGACTTCTTTATCGCACGTGTATTTTTCGACATAGGTGCATGTAGCGGTTTTGACGATAGGCAGGTCGCTAAAATGCTCCTCGAGTGTCGCTTCGTGATCGCTGGTCTTCAGCTCCTTGACGTGAGAGCCAGGCTTGTAGCGGAGCTCTCTAATGCATTCATATACGATGCTTGGCTCTGCCTTCACTTTGATGTGGTCAGTAACACCAGGAAATTTTTCGCTCTTGGCGGAAGTGGGCTGAGGCGCAGCAATAGAAGCTGCCATGATTGCGCCAACTGCCAACGACGTGAGAATTCCCCTTTGCATCTGTCTTGCTCCTGCAATAAAACGAGAGGGGAGTCTACAACGTCTTTCAGGTGCTTGCCAGGTGGAAAATTTGAGCACCTTCCAGAGGAATCGCTTGACAGCCGCGGAAAAGTAAAGTGCTGCGCTAGAAGTTCGCCCGGCATGAATTTTGCTCTAGAACTTAAAATTCGCTTTCTGAAAATGTCAAGTGGTGGCGTCCGGAGTTTGACGGTTATACAGCAGGGCGAATTTCCGCTGCCTTCTGCTCTGCCAGCTCTGCGCTCTCTTTTTCGCCGAGCGCGCGCAGGAGTTTTGCGGTGATCATATATGCGTCCGCCACCTGTGGGCTCTTTGGACCAAAGCGATGTTCCTTTAGCGAAACTACTTTGTCGTAAAACTCCAGAATTTGCGCGGTTCCAGAACCAAAGGTGTTGTGTGTCATTGCGAAGTCAATGTCCACCAGCGCGCCATCATCGCCGGTTTTTAGCTGTTTCAGCCATAGTTGAACGAGTTTATCGTGCATCTCTCTTGATGCAGCGAAATTACCGTTGCGCTCGTAAATCTCTGCCAGGTGGATGAAGCAAGTCGCCAACTTTGCATCATCCTGACTGCCGGGATATTCGAGCAGCTTCATAGCGCGCTCGTAATTTTGCTGAGCTTCCGCAGCATTGCCGCCGTGTTGCTGCAGGAGCGCGGAACTGAGCAGCCCCTCTATTTCCACTTTGTAATTGGACTTGCCGCTCGATCGCATGGCAATTACGGCGATGATTGTCGCACCGACTGCCACCGCAGCAATGACAAGTTGAGTTATGTCAGGCATTTCCAGAAAAACCAAGTTGTATCGCGAACATATTTTACAATTATGGTCCGATTGTAGGGCGAAACCATGGACACTTTAGTCAGCGATTGCTTAAACGTTTTTGAATACGAAGCCCGCGCCAAGACTTCATTGGCGGAGATGGCGTATGACTACTACTCTGGCGGTTCGTGGGATGAAGTTACACTGCGCGAGAACTGCTCAGATTTCTCGAAGCTGGCTATCATGCCGCATATGCTTATAGATCTGACAGAACTCGACATGTCGACCGAGCTTTTCGGCGATAAGATTTCGATGCCGATCGTTGTCGCGCCGACGGCATTTCATCAATTAGCAACTGCAGATGGTGAGCGAGCGACGGCGCGTGCCGCTCATCGTGCCGGTACGATAATGACTTTGAGCACGCTTGCGAATTTCTCAATCGAGGAAGTTCAAGCTGCTGCGCCCGGTCCAAAGTGGTTTCAACTCTATGTCTATAAAGATCGCGAAGTGACAAAAGATCTTGTGCAGAGAGCCGAAGCAAATGGATACAAGGCACTTGTGCTAACGGTTGATTCGCCTATACTCGGTCGCCGTGAGAAAGACGTGCGCAACAGATTTTGCCTGCCGAGCAATTTTCGCCTTGGACATTTTGATTCCGGTCCTCTCTCCAATCTTCCCGCCAATATTGCCGACTCCGGGCTGGCTGCCTATATCGGAAGTCTGTACGACACGTCATTGAGTTGGAAACATGTCGAATGGCTGAGCGAAATTACGAAGCTTCCGATCCTGCTTAAAGGTATCCTTCGCGCAGATGATGCCGCTCTCGGTGTCAAGAACGGTGCTGCCGGTATTATCGTGTCCAATCATGGCGGCCGTCAGCTCGACTCTGCGCCGTCCACTATCAGCGTTCTTTCGGAAGTGGTAGAAGCCGTCCAGGGAAAGGTTCCAGTGCTTTTGGATAGCGGCATTCGACGTGGTACGGATGTATTTAAAGCTATCGGACTCGGTGCCAGAGCTGTGCTGACCGGCAGACCGATTTTGTGGGGATTGGCAACGAACGGCGAGCAAGGTGCATACGATGTATTGGAGATGCTTCGCTCTGAATTGCAGCTGACAATGCAGCTGGCTGGCTGTCCGACTTTGAAACATATTACACCGGATATGGTGCGGAACAAAACACCCTTTTGGGCAAAGTGAACGAAACAAATTACTCGGGCGAGGTCAAACCAAATTGCGAATAGTTTCTCTGATTGCTAGCTCGACTGAAATAGTTCATGCCCTGGGTTTTGGCGACCAGATGGTCGGCCGTTCGCACGAATGCGATTTTCCGACCCAAGTGAAAGATCTTCCTGTCTGCACTGGACCTAAATTTAAAACGGATGGAACGAGCTATGAAATCGATCAGCGCGTCAAGGAAATAGTTCAAGAATCGTTGAGTGTATATCGCGTGGATGCGGAGAAGCTGAACGAGCTCAAGCCGACTCATATCATTACCCAGGCGCAATGCGAGGTTTGCGCGGTTAGTCTGAAAGATGTGGAGGAGGCCGCTTGCGAAATAATCAGTTCTAATCCACAAATTATCTCTCTTCAGCCTGACTCGCTAGCGGATATCTTCGAAGACGTTCGTCGCATTGCCAAAGGACTTGGGGTGGTGCCAGTCGGCGAGATGATGGTGGCGCAGCTGAAAAGCCGGATGGATGCTGTTGCTCAGAAGGCACGGGCGCTTGCTGATAAACCCCGGGTTGCTCTGGTTGAATGGATCGAGCCCATGATGGCTGGTGGCAACTGGATGCCTGAACTCATCGATATGGCTGGTGGTATCAATCTATTCGGTGAAGCTGGTAAACATTCTCCCTGGATGAATTGGGAAGATTTAGTCAGCGCAGACCCTGATGTAATCATTGTTTCACCCTGCGGATTCGACATCGAACGAACGATGCAAGAGATGCATTTGATTTCGGAACGAAAAGAATATTCTGGTTTGAAAGCTGTGAAAAGCAAGAACGTTTTTGTCGCGGACGGCAATCAATATTTCAATCGCCCTGGTCCACGCGTACTTGAATCACTCGAAATGCTCGCTGAAATGCTGCATCCGGATGACTTCAAATTTGCCCACGAAGGTGTGGGTTGGATACGTTACGAGAAGAAGTAATTCTGTTGCCGGCAGCAAGTCGATGCGAACAGTTGATGATGTATCGCGTCAGTCAGACGATAGTTTTTGGCGTTGGGCGAAGCGAGAGCAGAGCAGTTTTGCCGTAGGAACGTCGATGTTCGAAAGCTCCGTTACAAGTAGTTTGGGAGTGAATTTGCTTATCACCGGTTGCAGCGCGCGAAGTTTCTTTATGGCGGCAGGGTCTTGCCTTAGCAGTTCTTCGACTATGGTGTATGCCTCCAAAAAGCGCTTGTTTTCGAAGCATACTTGTGGATCGCATTTGTGCGCGGGGAAGAGTTGAGGGCATAGTTTTGCCCACCGCATTTGAAACCAGCATGCCAGACCTTCTTCAAACATAGAAGTCCAGAGTCGGGCCGGCGTGATCAGATGAACGCATTCATGCGCAATTTGCCACAAAATCTTGGCGTTGTCGTTGCGTGCATCGTTGGATAGACGAAAAACGATTTTCATCTCCTCCTGGCGATATTTCATGATCGGGACTTTCGAGCCGAAGTAAATTCCATCGAAGCTATATGGCGCCGGATCGACACGCGTTCCGAATAAATCTTCCGCGTCTTCCAGGAGCATGGTAATTACTTGATCGACATTATGCGTGTCGAGTGGATTTACCGAAGCAAAGCGCGGAATATAATCTGTCGGCTCGACCTTCGGAATTTCGAAAAGTTGTAGTTGCATTGTCGGCTGTCCTGAATGTGGGGAGCATGCAAGAGCACCGGACGACTGTTGGCGTCGTCCCTATGTTTTTTTTACTGTTCGATGGCGTCTTGGACGCTCGGTTCTTATCGTTTCCGCCACCTTGATGACGGTTGCTGTTTTCATTGAAGTGTCCACCACGTGCGACATGCGTGCGTGGCAAACTGCCAGAGCCAAGGCGTCGGAGGCGTCGTCCGGGCGAATAATTTCTTTGAGATTCAGAAGCCGCGCGACCGCTTGTTGGACCACAGGTTTTTCTGCGCGTCCAAAGCCTGCGATCTGCAATTTTACTTGCATGGGCGTGTATTCAAATGTGTCCAAGTCAAAGCTGGCTGCTACTTCCAGGATGATTCCCCTGGCTTGTGCAACAGGGACGACTGTCTTGGCATTTTTGAAGAAGAAAATTGCTTCGACCGACAAAATGTCAGGTTTGAACGATGTGATTAGCTCCATAAGATCGGCACGAATCATGCTCAGTCTTTTGCCTGCAGACATAGTCGAAGGAGTCTGAATGGTACCAGAAGCGATATATTCGAATTGGTCGCGCGGCGTGAATTGAACGACGCCGTAGCCCACAGTGGCCGTGCCAGGGTCGATGCCCATGATGGTGAAGGGACGAGGACCAGACGAAAAGGCTGAGTTTTCTGAAAAATTGAACGTCGGTTCGGTCATGCTTTCCCCGTAGCTATTTGTCCGAAATCGGCAGCATTTTCACGCTTGCCGGTCCATTAAAACGCTTGCCTATATAAATAAGCTATGCGTCTGGTATATTCACTCTTCAGTACTGGAGCCAGAATAAAAGCAATAGTAACATTGTCTTTGGGCAGATGAGAGTGCCGGGTGAATGCGTGGCGAGAGGGAGTCGATTTTGATGCAAAGCGGTCCTCTAATGATGGAGGATACGAGCCTTGCGCCCCGGCAGGGAATGCTCGAGGCGAGCGGCTTTGGCGCGAAGCTGCCTCTGGGTTTTCTCTTCGGCTGCATACTGGGACTGTCTAGCGCAGGTTTCGACCAGTCGTGGATCGCCTGGATCGGCGTGGCACCACTGCTGGTGATCTTGCGGTGTGTCAACGGATTGAAGGAAGCGGCATTGGTCGGGCTCGCTTTTGGACTGGGCTATCACCTGGTCGCGACCAGCTGGTTTTTGGGCTTGTTCCCGCTGCGTTGGCTCGGTGTCGAAGATTGGCTGGGTGTTCAACTTAGCGTATTGTGCTGGATTTTCGAATCGCTGCACCAGGCCCTCTTAATTGCGGGCTTTTCTGTTCTTGTTTATTGCTTGCCGTTGCGCTCTGGCTTCTTGCCTCATTACCAGAGACCTTTCGTGCCCTATATGTGGGGCGTTCCACTGATCTGGATATATTGCCATTGGGTCGTCGGAACCTCAGAGCTTTTTCTTTCGGTGCCTGTTGATCAGCTTGCTTATTCACAGAGCCAACATACTGGATTTATACAGATTGCCCGCATCGGTGGCAGTGCGCTCGTTGATTACCTGCTGATTTTGTTCAATGCTGCTCTGGCTGAGCTGGTATTGGATTTAGTGCATTTGGGACGGCGACTTGATGGACGTATCGACAAATTGCGCCAGCGTGTGGGTCCGCTTCTGGATCTTTCCATCGTGTCGGTCATTCTAGTAATTTGTAACGTTTGGGGTGGTGCGGAAGTTCAGAAGATCGCTCAATCAACGCGCCCTGAAGTTGCACTTGCCGAGGATCCTCAATCACAGGCAATCCCGATTGCTCTGGTGCAGGGCAATATAAGTATCGAAGAAGATCGTTTGAAGACAACTTCGGCTAAGTCCATAAGCGATCGTTATGCTGAATTGTCGAACAATCTCGGAACCTCGATTGTGGTCTTGCCCGAAGGGGTGGTAAATCCTGTCCAGTTGGCACCAGGTTATCTGGTCAGCCGCCTCAAGGAAATCAGTCAGCGGGAGAAGAAGGAGATTCTGGTTGGCTCTGTCGAATCAATTAAGAACTCGCATGTCAATGCAGCTCGCTTGATCTCCCCGGCGAATCCGCCCAATAACTTGTATGTCAAACGGCGACTTGTGCCGATTGGCGAGCTTGCGCCGCTTAAAGCCATTGAGGATACGCTGCCGTCAGATATCGTCAAACGCCTGCCTTCGCAGCAGATGACCTTTCTTGTCTCTAAAACAACGGAATTGCCGCAGAGCTTATGGGGACCGATGGGTGTATCGATTTGCTCTGAAATTGTTTACCCAAGATTGCTGGCAAGAGAAGTTCGCAAAGGTGCCACCATTCTCATAAATTTGTCGAACCTGGCGTGGTTTCACAGTTCCGCACTGAATAAACAGGTTTTGGCGGCTGCTGTTTTTCGGGCCGTTGAGAACGGACGTTATCTTGTCTTGTCCACTAATACCGGTATATCCGCAGTGATCGACCCGGCGGGCATAGTCACTGCTGTCTCATATCCTGGCAAGCGCGGCGTTTTGCTGGGTAATGTACAATTCCTCTACAAAAAGACCCCCTTCAGCAAAATGTGGTGGCTATGAGCCCTGACCAAAAAAGAAATCGCAACAAAGAAGCTTTTGCTCGACTCTGTATCCTTGTCGTAATAGGAATCGCCGCGTTATTTTCGCAGGGCGGTGCAGGCGGTGCCGGTAGAGCAGACGCGAAAATGCCGATGGTGCGCCTGGGCAAAGACAATATAGTGAAGGTGGAAGTAGCAACTACGGAAGCGGAGATTCAGCGTGGACTGATGTTCCGCACTTCGCTTGCGCAAGATTCCGGCATGATTTTTCTTTTCCGTCCGTCACGTCCGGTCAAATTCTGGATGTTCAACTGTTTGATTTCACTGGATATGCTCTTTGTCAAAGACGGAAAAATTGTGAAAATCTGCGAGAACGTTCCTCCCTGCAGGTCTAAAAATCCAAATGATTGCCCGACCTACCCTGACTCACCAATCGATGTAACTGAAGTGGTAGAAGTGAGCGCTGGTTATGCGAAAGCTCATGGGCTGAAGGAAGGGGACGCGGTGTCGTTCGAAATACCCTAGTAGTGCCGAGCGCTCCACGAGTATCAATTGATTCCTAATCTATGACGGACCAGCCACACTTGACTGAACATATCCACACCGAGATGAGCGGCTCGGCTGGGTTTTTGACAATCAACAGACCGGAATCTCACAATGCCATGACGAAAGCGATGTGGGATGGTTTGGTGCCTGCTCTGTACGAGTTGCAAAATTGGGGCGCGCATGTCGTCGTGATCAAGGGTACTGGCACTACCTTCTGTGCCGGTGCTGATCTGAACGAATTGACTCAGATAAATGATGATGAGACAGCCAATGCTCAGTGGTTTTCGATTAAGTATGCGCTGGATGAGTTGAAAGCATTTCCACTGCCTACGGTGGCTATGATCAATGGTTCTTGCCTGGGCGGTGGCTGTCTTTTGGCTATGGCATGCGATTTGCGCTATGCGGTGAAGACTGCTCGCTTTAGTATCCCGATTTCGAAGCTCGGTATTGTTCTCGACGACGCAAACATCCTGCGTCTCATGTCGCTGGTCGGACCGGCTGTGGCTTCGGAAATGCTCTACACTGGCGTGAGCATCTCGGCAGCGGAAGCAGAAATGGTCGGGCTGATCAATCGTGCTCTGGATCCAGAAGACTTACCGCTCTATGTCAACGAAATTTGCAACGCCATTTACGAAAATGGACGCGCCAGTATTTTTGAAACTAAGTGCTCAATCGCGCGGGTTTTGAGTCACGCACATCCTGAGAATGCATTGGCAACGTTCGACGACCAGCAACGTGTTATTGAGAGCTACTTGAGCTCTGATTTCCAAGAACGAATTCGCAAGCGCTCCTGAGTTCTGTCCCATAAGTTTCGCTTTTATGGCTGCACCGAAAAGGGAATAAGAGCCTAGTAACTCCCTGCGGCTGCGATTATGTCGGACCCAAAGCCGGACCACAAAGAGCAAGAGCCAATCAAAGAAAAGTCACGCTCCAGCGCCGGCTCTGCATATTTCGACGCTTCGCCGGATGCGGCGTCTCACGTGACACTCCACTCAGGCGGCGGCTCTGTAGCAGGTGGCGGCTCTGTAGCCGGCGTGGATTTGTCGCTTGTTGGAGATGTAGAGACAGAATTATTTGAAAGGAATTCAGTTGCTGAAACCAAGCCAGCAGCTAAGTTTGCAGATGCGGCAGGAGCGCCATCGCCATCCACTCGGCCCAAGGGCGAACTTAAGGCGCAAGAGTCGGCGAAATTGGAAAAGCTTGCTCGGGTTGTCGGCGACGCGCATGCTGACGAGGAGACGTGGTTGCCTGCAGCAGAAGCCGCCGGCGATAAAGATTTGTCCGGCGCTCCGACTCTGGCAAAACTGATTATTTTTCGCGGCGCCGTGGTGCTGGGAGTTGTGCTCTCCTTCTTCAGCATTATGGCCTGTTATGTCTCATCGGTGTTTCTGGCGTCCGATGTTGGTTGGCTCGGGTTGAAGCTCCACAATGATTATTTCCTCAACAATCTTGTCGGGCTGGATTATATGGGATGGCTGGTTGCCGGTGCTGGCGCCCTTTTCTATTGGTCATCCTTCTTCAAATACTGGGCGCGCACGATTAGATATGTCGCAATTGCTCTATTTGTCGGTATGGCCTATCAAACTATTGAATCTCACTTCCACTTGGGATTGGTTCAAAATGTCGCTTTTGCCTGCGTCTACTTGCCATTTCTCTACTTGCTCAGTTGGTTGGGTCAGGCAACGAGAGATGCATTGCCTCTGCATATCGGCAGCAAGAAGCTAGCGAAGGTGCTGCTGCCTGCTGTTGCCTTTCCGGGAAGCGCCATGCTGCTGACTTTCTGGATCATTTCTCAGCCTGGCTACAGTCAGAGTTGGAATTACAGTGCCGGAACATATACTGAGCTTGCCTTTAACGCTTTTGCGGTCTTTTTGAGCACGCTCGTGCCGGGATTTGTTTTGGCCAGGTCGATTAACGCAAAATCCCCATCGGGAGCTGCAACTCTCGCTTTCTTACTGCAGACTCCGCTGCTTCTGGGCATGATTTTGACCATCGCCACTTGTCTTTTACTAGGCTTGGCGCAACAGCATGGACCCTCTACCCAAGCATTCCTGACCTTCTTGAGCAATATGGGCGGAGGTGATTGGGCTGGTCTGGGTGGCACAAAAGCTCTGGCAATTTCGGCCGCGCTTGCCCTTGCGGGGGTCTCAGCGGGGCTGGGAGGAGCTGCCGGAGCCTGGTGCAATAGCCATTTCAAGGATAAAAAAGACGAAAAGCCCATCGAGATGGGCTAATCCTGCAATACTTTCGCTTTTCTAGACTTGCACTACGCGTTTAATGTCCGGCATTTCCTCTTTGATGGCACGCTCAACGCCCATCTTGAGAGTCATGGTCGAGCTAGGGCACATGCCGCATGCTCCGACCAGGTGTACAAAGACTTCGCCGTCTTTGACGTCTACCAGCTCAATATTTCCGCCGTCCATCATCAGCATCGGACGCAGTTTGTCGAGAATTGCTTCTACTTGATCTCGCATGCTCAAACCTCTAGCTCTATCAGTCCTACTCCACACCAGATCCCCAGCTTATCAAAAAGACTCGGCTGCGGCGGGTAGCCAAGTATAGGGTAAGGTCCAAAAGGCGAAATATGGCGCTAAATCACCAAAAATAAAGATTTGTCCCGGCAATTGCTTTAAACACCATAAAACAAATGGGATTTATGGCGTTACCGTACTATCCTCATAGCCAGCGTAACCGCCGAAAGGCTGGCGAATTGCCGACTCCACGTGACATCCCGCGTGGACAGCCGGGATAAACGTGACAAGCGCGACTACGCGCAACTTAGCAAACCAACGGTAATTAATGACCATGGGAGATAAGAAACAGATGGTAAGAGTAGCAATTAACGGGTTTGGCCGCATCGGCCGCAACGCTTTGCGCGCCTATCTGCACAATGCAGGCAAAGAGTTCGAAATCGTTGCAATCAACGATCCTCTGCAGGATCTGCCCACCTCAGCGCACCTTCTCAAGTACGACTCCATTCTCGGAGAGCTGCCTTTTGATGTAAACCAGCTCGAAGACGGCTTGGAAGTAAACGGAAAGAAAATCAAGTTCTACAAAGAGAAAGATCCGTCTACCTGCCCCTGGGCTGCTGAAAAGATCGACATCGTTCTCGAGTGCTCGGGTGTTTTCACCAAAGCTGAAAAGGCGAAAGGTCACATCACCGCCGGCGCCAAGAAAGTTCTTATCTCGGCTCCTGCGACCGATGAAGACATCACCATCGTTCTCGGTGTAAACGACAAAGACTACAACCCCGAGAAGCACAACATCATCTCGAACGCCAGCTGCACCACCAACTGCTTGGCTCCGGTGGCGAAGATCATCGACGAAGCATTCGGCATCGAATGCGGCTTGATGACCACCATCCATAGCTACACGCTTGACCAGCGCTTGCTGGACACCAGCCACTCCGATCTGCGTCGCGCTCGCGCTGCCGCCGAATCGATGATTCCTTCCTCGACCGGCGCTGCCAAAGCAATCGGTCTTGTATTGCCGCACCTGAAAGGCAAATTGAACGGCTTTGCAATGCGAGTGCCGACCCCGAACGTTTCGGTTGTCGACCTCGTCGCTACCGTCAAGAAGGACGTCACCAAAGAAGAGATCAACAAGGCTCTCAAAGAAGCTGCCGGCAAGGGTCTCAAGAACATCATGGGCGTCAGCGATGTACCGCTCGTTTCCATCGACTACAAGGGCAACAAGCTGTCCTCTATCGTTGATGCAGACCTGACTATGGTCGCTGAAAAGCGCTTGATCAAAGTCATCGCCTGGTACGACAACGAGTGGGGCTACAGCAACCGCTTGATCGAACTGGCTACGCTGGTTGCCAGCAAATTGGCCGTCAAGGTCTAGAGCGAAATCAGGAACCGCTCCGGGTGTCGCACTCGGAGCGGTTTCATTTTTACGTAAAAAACTTACCAAAAGCCGCTTCGGGAGTTGAATATGAAACTGAGCATTGCACAAGCGGGAGCCGAAACCTTCAAGGACAAGCGTGTCCTGGTACGCGTCGACTACAACGTTCCGCAACATGATGACGGCAGCGTTGCAGATGATTCGCGCATTCGCGGCAGTTTGCAAACGATTGAGTTCTTGCACAAAGCGGGCGCCAAAATCATTCTCTGCTCGCACCTCGGTCGCCCGAAGGGCAAAAAGGACGAGAAATACAGCTTGCGCCCCGTATCCACCAGGCTGTCTCAACTCTTGAGCGATAATGTCGGCTGCACAGCCAAATTCGTATCCGACTGCATCGGACCTGAGGTCGAGAAGGCTGTCTCCGAGATGAAGCCGGGCGATGTCATCTTGCTGGAAAACGTCCGCTTCTATGCCGAAGAAGAGAAGAACGACGTCGAATTCGCGAAGAAGTTGGCTGCAGTTGCCGATATCTATGTCAGTGATGCGTTTGGCGCAGTTCACCGCGCTCACGCCTCAACCGAAGGCGTCAGCAAGCATTTGAAGCCTGCACTGGCTGGTTTTCTCCTCGAACGTGAAATCAAGATGCTGACTCAAGCGCTTGATCCAACCCGCCCCGTTGCAACCATCATCGGTGGTGCGAAAGTTTCTTCCAAAATCGGGGTCCTGCAAAACCTTCTCGGGCGTTGCGATACCATCGTTATCGGCGGCGCCATGGCTTTCACTTTCTTCAAAGCCCGTGGGCTGGAGGTTGGCAAATCTCTGGTTGAAGATGATAGGCTGGACTATTGCAGACAATTGGAAAAGGAAGCCGAAGCTGAAGGAGTAAAACTCATTTTGCCGGTCGACGTGGTTGTAGCTCCGAAATTCCCAGCAGAAGGCGACGTCCTTCCTGCAGAACCGCACGTCGTGTCGATTGACGCTATTCCTTCCGACCAGATGGGCTTGGATATCGGTCCGAAGACCATCTCTCTGATTCACGACGAGCTGTCCAAGTGCAAAACCATTGTGTTCAACGGACCAATGGGCGTCTTCGAGCATGGCTACGAAGCCGGCACCTACAGGCTTATTGATGAATTGGTGCGACTGACTCAGCAAGGTGTTGTCACGATCGTCGGTGGCGGAGATTCGGTGAGTGCAGTGCGCGCACATGGAATCAACGAGAACCAGTTCACGCACGTAAGCACCGGTGGCGGTGCTTCGCTGGAATTCCTGGAAGGCAAAGACCTGCCTGGAATCGCGTGTCTGGACGATGCGCCGAAAGGGGCAACCCGCGAACTGGACGCGATTCGGAAGAACTAGCAAGGATCTAGCGATGCCAAAAAAACTTGACGGAAAGAAGACCGCGATTTTTGCAAGTTTGTCTTTCTCGTTAACGTTGGTTTCTCTCTCGGGCGGAACCTTCTTTGTGATGCCGAGCGCCCTTGCGCAGACTTACACAGACTCGCAAGGTCGCGCGATTACAAAAGATGAGTACGATGCCGGTCAGATGGTGAATGAAGCCTCTCAGCTTCTCAATCAGAACAAGAATGCCGAGGCTTTGTTTCGACTGGAGCGGGCAGTTCAGATTGCTCCCAATCTGCCTGATGCGCACTACAACTACGGCATTGCCCTGGCGAAGATGGGACAAACTGAAGAAGCTGTCAAACAGTACCAGGAGGCTTCGCGTCTCAATCCTCAGATGCCGTATGCCTGGATGAATCTGGGCGCCAGCTATCAAATGCTCGGAAAAATCGAAGAGGCTGTGCAAGCGTACACTGAATTCGTGACACGATTTCCGAGTAATCCTGAAGCCGGCAAGCTGAGAAACTTGATTCAGGGATTGAACAAAGAAATGGGGCGGCAGACCAATCTGCCGCCAGCGCGTCCTCAACAAGCGCAGCAATCACCGCAGTCGCTGCCGCCTCAACAGCCCTCGCCCCCTCAGCAGCTTCCACCACAGCAGGCTCAGCAGCAAGGCAACAATTTTCAGCCCATAAATCCGAATAATAACTTTCAACCGATAGGCGACGGCTCCCAAGGTTTTGCTGCGCCTCAAAAACCGAAAACCGACTGGAGTAAGGGTAATTCGAGCACTTCTTCCAGTTCGCCGCCGGTTCAGCCTGGCTTGAGCGACTGGCAGGGTGGTTCTGACTCAGGCACTGGAAATTCATCCGGCGCCACCGGCTCATTGGGACTGAGTGGCTGGCAGGGTACCGACAGTGGCTCTGGTGGTGCAAACCCGGGCGGTTCGCAAAATAACTTTCAGCCGATCGGAAAATCGGGTGGTGGTTCGCAGGGCAATTTCCAGCCAATTGGTAAAACAAACGGATCGCCAGGCAATTTTCAGCCGATTGGCAGGCCGGTTGGCTCTCAGGTTCCCTCCCAGGGCGGTGGATTTCAGCCCCTCGGAAATGTTAAAACGGCTGGCGGCGGTTTCCAACCTATCGGGAGCGTTGGCGCGCAAGGGAATTTTCAACCGATAGGAAACGCTGCTTCACAGGGCAATTTTCAACCAATCGGAAACAGCAATAGTGGCGCTCAGGGAAACTTCCAGCCGATAGCAAACGCCAGTTCTCAACCGGTTGATCCTAATCGTTTTGCACCGCCTGATGAACAATCAGGGCAGCCTTATGCCCCTCCAGCCCAGATGCAGCAAGCTCCTCCTCAGCAGGTTCAGCGTCCTAGTCAACCGCCTGCGACCAGACCAGCGCAGGTCGCTGCCGCAAACCCTCATCAAAAACCGCCGGCAGTACAACCGGCAGCAGGTTCTCGTCCTCAGAGCACTACAGATAGTGGCGCAGCTGCATCAAATTATTTGAACGATGTTGGCGGTGCGCGTCTTGGAAGGTGGCCTGCCAGTCGAATGCCGCTCAAAGTGTGCATCATTCCTGCCGCTAACGTGAAGGGCTATCAGCCTGCATTTGACCAGTGCCTGATCAAGTGTTTTCAGGACTGGGGCAATGCATCTGGCGGCAAGATTTCATTTAAAGGCGTCAGTGATCAAAAATCAGCCGACATTGTTTGTACCTGGACAAGCGATACCAGTAAGTTCATGAACTCAGCAGAGGCTGGCGAGACCACAGTTTATGGCTCAACTGCTGGTATACAGCACGCCACCATGCTGATTCTTACAGTTCCTCACCCTATGTCTCCTACTCTTCCGCTCAGCGAGAACAGATTACGCTGGATATGCCTTCATGAGATAGGTCATGCACTGGGTCTTGGTGGGCATACGAAAAACCCCCAAGACATCATGTTCTTTTCCACGCCCCTGGCGGAAATCTGGAAGGAACTCACTGCCCGAGATGCGAATACCATCCAGGCTCTTTACTCAAAATAGGGCTGAATCATGAGACAAGATCTCAGATGTCATTTAATGAAGGCATCTGAGATCAGCATTTAATGTTCTCTAAAGACCCAGAAGCGTCATGGGCGGCACTTCGGAATGCCGGAAAGCCTTCACTATCGGGGGTTAGCGCCTATTTGTGCTTGTCTGGGGCTTTGGGCCGGGAGTGCCCATGGGTGGGCTTTTAGTGGCTCGAACCCGCCAGGTGGGCTTTTGCGGCATGGGAGATTTACGATGCTGGGGGGATTTTCCCCAATTGGAAATGCCTGACCACCGCCGTAAAGTGAGTGCACGAACAGCGAAGTTGCCGACACGATTTTTAGAAAAGCAGGTGGGAATTATGTTTAAGAACTCATGTGACGAAGAAAAGCTCTGCCAAGTTCTCAAAGCCTACGTTGAAGAGTGGGGTCCGGAAAACGTAATCGTATCCGTTCCGCGCCACTGGTCCGAATACTCGACTAGCTCCCTGGGACGTGTCAGATTGGAATTTGCGACCCGCGACACAGTATCAATCCGCGTTGAATATGACTTTGTTCGCTTGAACTACGACGTTCAACTGCAAGCCGCTTAACGAATAATTTTCTCCACCGGTCAGGCAGAAGATCGGACGAGAAACACCACACACGCATTTAAGACCGCCACCCACCGGCGGTCTTTTTGTTTGAAATACTAGGAGCCGCCAGGATGGCGGCGCTCCGGCCATGCATTGAAGCAAAATGAGGAGCCGCCAGGATGGCGGCGCTCCGGCCGAGATTTAGATTTTGACGGCTTTGATCAATATTTTGTCGTCGGTGAATTCGACGATCTTGCCCTCTGCGATTTTTGCTTGCAGGTAGTCTTTGGTTTCCTGAGAGCTTTCGTTGAAAGCCTTATGGATACGCTCTTTTTGTTCGTCTGAT
This sequence comes from uncultured Candidatus Obscuribacterales bacterium, assembly GCA_964493595.1. Taxonomy (GTDB): domain Bacteria; phylum Cyanobacteriota; class Vampirovibrionia; order Obscuribacterales; family Obscuribacteraceae; genus QKMZ01. The sequence goes on from CAZBOX010000035.1 coordinate 16,633, forward strand.
AAAGGAGAACGCTCCAGCCATTTGGTGGCGTCTCTGGTGTCTTTTATCAATTTGTGGTCGACCAGTCTCAATCCGTTTTCGTGCAGCAATTGTTTCCAGTCATCCACGGTAAATAATGTCTTGAATGTTTCGTCACGCAAGCGACCGATTTTCATCAGAAAGTCACCGAGAGCACGATTATCGGGCGATATGGCATCGCCGATAATTACTGGGGCATTTTCCTTCAAAACTTTTGCAATCTGCCTGAGAGCCTCAGGAACGTCGTCAAAATGATGCATAGCCATTCGGCATGTTGCGCCGTCGAATTTCGCTTCTTCGAAGGTCAGATTTTCTGCATCCATCAGCATGGTCGTAACATTCGAAATTTTCTTTTCCTGCAAAACGTGATTACATTTTTGCAGCGCCTTTTGCGAAGAATCGATGGCAGTTACTATGCATCCGACGTTCGCTAAAGCGATAGCAGTATCGCCATGGTGTGTAGCCAGATCCAGAACATGGGCACCAGGTGCGGGATTTAATAAATCGACGACTTGCTGAGGTTCGAACATAAGAGAAATCCGGATGAGGAAAACATTGTTTTACCTCATCCGGATAAAGATTGTCGTTAAGTTTTTCCGTTCGTTATAGGACTATACGAACGAGGAATACCATCTCAGGTCGTTCCAGGTTACGCCGCTGTTCTCATCTCCTTTTTCGTCGTTGTTGCCTTCCTGAAACTTGGCGTAATTGTCGTACAGATAATTGAGCGCTCGACGTTCATCGGCTGTGATGTGTGAACGTCTCAATGCCTGTTCGATCTCATTTTTCTTCAGATATTTATCTCCATTGACATTGAAATTTTCCCACATGCCGCTCGTTGCCATCAGGCAAGCAGCCTCTTGCATCTCGTCCACTTTCTGAAGATCTGCGTATGAGATGCCGCTGTTTTCGTCGCCTTTCTCATCGTTGCGGAGTTCTTGAATCTTTCCTGCGTGTCGAGCGACTCTGTTCAGCGCTATTCGATCTTTCGAAGAAATATGCGGCCCGAAATCATTCATGTAGGCTCGAATTTCATTCTCGCTGACTCGTCCGTTTCCGTCCACGTCCATGTTATCGAAGTGTTTGCGAGCAACGTCGGTAGACGTTTCCGATCTTCGTGGCGTGTGCAAGTGCTCTGCGGAGTTGCGCGAAATTGTATCGGTCGGATTGTCGGAGCGTTCGCGCACGTCGGGGACAGCTCGTTCTGGCGCCTTAACGCTTCTTTCCGCCCGTCGTGGTTCGGCAACATTTCTTTCGGTGCGTGCCGGCACATCATCTCCCGACGGAAATCTCAGACGTTGTCCCGGCTGAATTATCGAATCTCTTTCGATACCGTTGGCTGCCGCCATGGCGTCTATGTTGTTGAGAATGTCTCTATAGGATGGCTCCTTGCCACCATTACGTTCGCGAAGATCTTCTCTGCAAATTTTCCAGAGCGAATCATTGGGTCTTACGCTGTAGAACCGCTCTTCGTTTTTCTTTTCCACTGGTTGGGAGTCCGGCTTTGTGTCGGCGCCGTCAGCGTTTTCTTTTATGGGGGCTTTATAGTTCTTGATGCTATCCTTTTCGACTTCGTCTTGCGTGGCATTTTCTTTTTCGGCATTTGTTTCAGGCGCAGCGCTTACTGCCGGCACCGTCTGCTCGCTGAGTTTGAATTGCCCTCTGGCGTCGCCTGCACCGAGCTTGGTCAAGGCGACTACAAGGTCATGTCCGGTAGCGCCTGTGTTATCGGCATAACCGTCGGAATTCAGACGTTTGACCGAGTCGACTTTATCAGCGAGCGAATGCAGAGTTTTCAGTTCGGCGGCGCTCAGATCTTCTTTCGCGCGCTCATATCCGCTGATCTCCTTTTTGGCTATATATCCATCACCGTTTGCATCCAGATCTCCAAATTTCTCGAGCGCAAATGTGAGCGTGTTGACATTTTCATTGGCTGTTGCCAGATCTTTTCTGGTGATTCCTTTTCGTTCGTCTGCTCCATTTGAGTCTTTGTTCGCTTCTGCAACCGTGTTGTAGTGAGTGCTAAGGTTGCGCATCATGCGCAATTCCGATGAAGACAAGGAATCAGTAGTCGTCAGGTCGTTGATCTCTTTTGTGCTTACGTTGCCATCTTTATCGGCATCCAATTTGTCGAAATTTTTGTTGACATAGTTTAGAGCTTGACGAATGTCTTCGCCTGAATTGTCGAATGTGCGCGGTTGCGCTGCACCTTCACTATGCCTTGCTGCTATTTTTTCGTCAGTTTTGGCGACCATCAAGTCCTTGCGGGTAAAACCATCGTTTTCCCACCAGCTTGATTCGTCCTTGCTGTAGCCTTCCAGCTGACCCATGTGAGCGGAAAGTTTTTTCAGCGTTGATTTATCTGCTTCGCTCAAATTCTTGTTTGCTTTTTCAAATCCCTTAATTTCTTCGAGGCTTACAAATCCGTTATTGTCGCCGTCAAGACGATCGAAATTTGATTGAGCAAAATTGATATCGTCGATTATCAGTGAGGGTAAGTCCGGTTTTGGACCTTTATTGCGAGCATAAAATTGCTTCTGGTCCTCGTGAGTTATTTGCGCATCCGGAGGGGTTGCTTGACCTGGTGCATTTGTTTTAGGAACTTCGGGGGTGGCTTCTGGACCTGCCATAAAGTTGAACCTCTGATCGAGTAGGGTGTTGCGCCGGAGGAATAGCGAGATTTGCCGTTCCATAGGTATAAGTCCAGCGCAAGCCGATGTTGTTACCAAAGTATTAACGCCACGCCACCGACGTTCGTCATCTGGCAATAACGCGCTCAGTCATGACGCGGTGCGAGCTTGGCAGCACAACGCGGCATGACGTGAACCGTCAGTGGCAGAAAGGCAAATTCAATACATCAATGCTTTAGTAAAATTGTGAACTATCCAGCCATGGCCGGTGACAGGCCCATCACATGCAGACGTTGTGCACTGTCGGCTTGTACTCGTGCGAGCGCTTCCTGCAACTCGACTCCGGTGCGGCGGCAATAAAGGATAGCCATTGTAGCCAGTTCCCATTTGAGTTTGCCGCCTTCGATCAGCGATACGCAGCGCGCGGTGTCTCGCATCAATTGAGGTGTCAAAGTTTCAGATTGAACAAGTGCGGTCAAAACATCTGTTGCTTCGCCGCTGTAGAATCCGGCGGCTTTGCTGACCTCCTCTTGCGAGACGGCCCCCGACTGCATGAGAAGTGAGAGCATTTTTGCTTTCATTTGTCCGAGTTCTTTCATCAGGTCTTCCAGAGGAAGTTGCAAATTGTGCACCTGTCTGAGCAACTCAAAAGCTTGTTGAACACTGACGAGAGCGCTTTCTATCATATGCTGAAGCTTGAGGGCGGCACGCAATACCAGCGCTGTCACCAAACCACATTCGTGAAATACCTGACCGATCGGCTTGCATGTTTCAATGCCGACCTCGGCTGCATTGATGGCATCGAAATCAGCTATCAGACCCGCTCCTGTGAGCAGCGCACCAAGTTTTGGTCTCGCTTCTTCTTCCTGATCTTCCATGCCCACCGATTGCAATGCTTCCTGCAGTGTTTGTTTTTCGAAAGCAATCAGTCTGAGAGCGTTGGCTGCTGAAAACAAAAGCAGTTGTTGATCCCGCACCATGCGCAGCAATTCGACCGCCGCCTCAAGGATAGGAACAGTTATGATTTGTGTGAGCAAAAGCACTCGCCCTAGAGTCAGCCCGCAATCACGGGCTTGATCCATAGCTACTGCCAGCTGGAATTCACTTACCAAATGCGCTGCTAAGAACAGCTCGCCAAGCAAGTTCGGGTTGACTATAGAAATTGCCTGCACAATTGTGCTCTCGAGTGCGGCAGCATAAGGCAGACAGTTGTCGTATGCGAATTTGAGCGCATACGCCGCTTGGTCTGGTGTTAGATTTCCTGATTCTACTTCTTTTACAGCTTCCAGAGCAGCACGAAGATCCGCATCGGCAAGAAATCCGCCATGCAGGAGCATGCGTCCCATTTCTTCTGCTACGCGCTGGCTCGATGTGTACGTTTCGGAAACGACTTCTACGTCGACGATACCAGCAGTGGTGAGAACCTGCCCTAGCAGTGACGCTCGTTTAATTCTTTTATGATCGCTATACATATGAATCACCAAATACGCGTTCAGAGGGTGACGCGACAGAAGGTAAGAATCTCTTTCGACGATTCTTTTCAGTTCTTATATTTGGAGTCTGGGCTGACCGCTTTGAGCTGAATGCTTTTCTTTTTTTCTTAGCTGCAAAAGGCCTATGCGACGACTCTGGTCGGGGTGACGCCAAAAATTGGTTGTCGCCAGTTGTAGTAATAGTTTGTAAAAACAGGGTCGCACGCCGATTGGAAAGGCCTGCGAATTCCTAATATGCGCGCGGCTGAGACCGATGTCAAGGGTGACGCCTTCGTAGAAATACTTAGAAGGGCGTAATATTCGTTGTAAGGCAAGCGTTTTCGGCTTTCTCGACCGGCCCGCCCGCTTAACACTTTTTGGCAATACCGCAAAGTCCAGTATGAATGCGCTTTTCTGGAACTATCGCTCTAGAGAGGCAGAGGTTGTTTATAGCAGACTCGGCGAGATGCATGATCGAGCCAGACAAGCGTGTACTTCATGTGCGGGAAATCGACGCGGAAGCTGAGCTTATGCTGAGTGATCGAATTTGGCTCGACATGGAAAATGAATTCGGAGTCTTCTTCCAGACCGGCTGTAAGTGGATGTTTATGTCCTTCGCTGTCCAACAGATAGCAGTCGATTGCGTTCAGTCTCTGCTCAGTATTGTTGTCGATCGAAACATCGAGAACCTTGAAGTAACAACCTCCAGCAAGGTTGTCTTTCTTGGTTTTCACTTTATTGATTGATATTTCCAGGCCTTCCAGAGTGTAGGTTTTCGGCCTGACTTTCGGCTCGACTGCAGCGGGCATGAGCAAGTCGCTGTCGATGGCCATGTTCAAATCGTCGCCCGGCTCGAGAACAGCACGCGGTCCTTTCTCCCAGGCTGCATAACCACCGGCGATGAGTGCGCCGCCTGCAGCTCCGACAGCCAGGTTCATCCCTTTAGTCTCCGCTACGCCCCTCATTCCGCCGGTCAGCTGGTATGCAACGAGAGTTCCGACAATGGCGCCTCCGGCTGCGTGTGAGAGGATGCGACCGGTTCCTGCCAGTTTTGATTTGGCTGTTGATGTCTTGAAGTTATCCGCATCGACCTTGAATGCAAATCTTCTGCCGTCAGGTGTTTTCAGCGAATCGAAAGAGACTTCCAACCAGCCTTTGCGATAGAAACGCCTGGGGTCGTGAATGCGGCTGACTTTTCCATGGAATATCGTGCCTTCGGGAATCACTTTGTGATCGTCTATATAAATGTCTTCGGAAACCTTTGCGCAAATCTCGTCATTCAATTGGGCCGGCAGCAAGTTGCCGTCCAGATCCCTGTCCAGCAGACGCAGTCCGTTTGTGGGGACTTGTGTGAGTTTGAGTTTGAAAGGCGTGCCTTTCGGAACGGTATAAGTCGCGCTACCTTTCAGGACTGTGCCCGGTGCTATTCCTGTGCCACCACTTGTGGTGCGACCGTTGCTGGCCTCCTGGGCATTGACGGCAGCAGCAGAAATTGAAAGGGAAAGAGCCGAAGCGCAAATCGAGGCAGCGCATACCGCTGCTACTAATTTTTGCCCTCTAGGCTGAGTCGAATGTCGGTTGATTTGCGAATTCACTTGTAGCTCCAAGGTTTGCGACGGCGCAAGACTAAGTTTGGACCGCATCAGTATAGCTAACTGTGTTGCATGCCAAAAGGTAGAGAAGTTTATCTTGAAAAGACAGGCACAAATGGCGCTTACTTTGTCGCTGGCGCGGATTCGGGCTTCTTGGCAAGAGGGGCGTACAACCTGGACATTGTCGCTTTATCTCGCTTTGTCAGGACAGGCCAAACAGTGGAAGTGTCGACTGTAAAGAACATAACATCGTGATTGTTGTTTGAATGTCCTTGCAGTCCAAGCACGTGACCGACCTCATGCAGGCAAGCCTTTTTCATATCATCATCGCTGAGATTACCGTCTTCGAGAAAAGGTCTGGTGAGGATCTTCAGTGTCGCGCGCAAAATATTATTGCCCTTTGCAATAATGCGCGCAGAACCCCTTTCTCCCTGGGTTCCGGAGACGGTCACTTCCTGCGGATTGCTTGTCCAGCTGCAGAAGATGTCGGCTTGTCCTTGACTGTCCACGCGTGTTACCGAGATGTTTCCGCCGCTGGCTTTGCACCAGTCCTGAAATGCTTCCATCAAAACATTGTCGAATCGAGCAAAATATCCCATCACTCCAGCCCCGGGCTCAATGTAAATCCTGAGCGGCATGCGCTCGGAAGCCCAGCGATAAATACCTTCTTTGGTCACGCTTGAATAGTAGTCCGGTCCGTGGGGATCCGATTCGGCTTTACCGAGCGACTTCTTTAGCGCTTCTACGATGTCCGAAACTTGCTGAGCTTGTGGTGATTTTGGATTTTCATCAAGGTATTTTCCGTACCAGTTAATTGCGTTTTCGTTGTCACCGACACTCTGATAGCAGCCTGCCAAATTGAGCGTAGCTTCCGGCATGGAAGAACTCAGTTTTAGAGCTGTCTCAAACTCGCCAATTGCTTTATTGATATTGCCGGAATTTTGATAGGCAAGACCCAGGTTGCAATGGATGCCCGCCGAGCGCGGTGCTAAATAGGCTGCCTTTTCCAGGCATTCTCGTGCTTCGTAGGCGCGATTGTTTTTGAGCAGTTCGACCCCTTCTGCAAAGAGCCGGCGCACTGTCTGTTCCGAATCCTTGACCGGCGCGTTTTTCATGAGCTCGGCATCGGACTCGAGCTTCTCCTTTGCTACAGGAATCGGGACAGGTGTAGGAGAGACTTCCGGCGGATTAGCCGGGGAGCCCGTATTGGCCTTCATTGGGACACCAGGCTGCGCCTTTTTTACCGCTGCGGATTTTGTCTCCATTGCGGCCGTCTTGGTCGGCGTCGGCGCCGTTTTTCCCAGTGCCGGGCAGAGCCAGGAAGCGCAGGCTACCAGACTTAAAGAAAGCGCCGCCGCTCCGGACTTCAAAAGCTGTTTTTTGTAAGGGTCTTCGGCTTTCAAAAGTTCAAATTCCTGGGCAAACAGAAACAGTTTAGCGCCAGACACAAACTGTTGGCACTTGCCAAAGTTATCTGCCGGATTTTATTTCAATAAAAGTGGTAAGAGATCAGTGCAGGGGTCTTCCCTGGTTACATCCCTTGTTTGGCGGTTATTAGACCCGAGGATTTGCTTGTGCCCGAGGTGACGGACGTTGTTACAACCCAACTAGCCCCTGCCGAGCTGCAGGAGAACATAATGGTCCTTAAGTTTGGACCGGATCTTTTGGCAGAGTTGCAGGGGTTGCTCGAAGGTAAGCATCTTTTTGACGCGATTCTGATCGATGTTACTCAAACAGGTTTTCTCTTCACGGCCGAGGTGATAATCGAAGCGGCGCAGATCGCAAAGAATCTCTTGCAGATGCAGGGAGCCATGGTCTTTCTAAAGCTGGACCAGGCGGTGGCGATAGTCAGAGACTCTCTGACCGGAATTTTGAGCCTGCACATTTTTGAGAGTCATGCCGAGCTGTTCGACCATTCGCCTTCTCTTGCCCGACACATTAAGCACGCCTTGGGTCGCTCCAGCGAGCTTGTAGAAGAGAGCACAGACCTCTCGCAACAAGTTTTGATGACTGCTGTTCCTGTCTTGACCACGCTTGGAATTAAGCTCAAGGCCGGGCTCGACGGCAGCCGGCGCAGAAATCTGGTGCTCTGCTCGGTGGACAGCTATTCGCAGTTGAATGCGCTCTGTCATCGACTCGTTGACCAGGATCGGCTGACCATGGAAGAGCTGATGGAGGAATTGCGTTCGCTCGAGCAGGCTAAAGCCATCTACCCTCTTTTCGCCAAGATTCCTTTTCTGGTCAACTGTTTCAAAAACAAGACACCCTTTGGTCTCAAGGACTACCTGGTAGCTGCCAAATTGATGACTCAGGAGCAGGTCGATGATTTGCTGGCAGAGCAGCAAGCGATGCCGGCGCGAGAACGGGTCAATCTGGGTGCTCTGGCTGTGAAGAAGGGCTATATCAGCGGCAGGCAACTGGCTGTTGCTATTCAAGACCAGTCTTTCTACGGGCAAAAAGCCGACTCGGAAGACGTGAAGAAGGTTCTGAAGCGCTCATCCGATGACACTTCAGTGCAAGCTCTGGTCGGACACCTGGGCAACACAGAGGCTTCGATTTTGCTGCAGAATATTGCGCAAAACCGTGATACCGGCGTTCTTTCTGTCGAGTACAGGGACCTTGCTTTCAAGGCTCATTACGAACTCGGCAAGATTACCCATGCCAAAGTCGGCAAGATTGAAGGAAACAAGGCCGTTATCGAATTCTGCTCGGCCTGGAAGGACGGCATCTTTGTCTTCATCAAGCGTCAACCGCCGCCTGATCTGGCTAAAGAATCATGCAAATTGACCAAAGTCGTGGACAAGTTGCTTCTCGATGCGGCTCTTGCCAGAGACCACGCTGATGTAGTGATTGCCAAACTTCCCAAAGGTTTGAATTCAGTCCTCGAGCAGTTGCCGGATACCAAAGACTTGTTGAAAGGACCGGTCGAGAGTCTGATTGACCCCAAGGAAAATCAGCCGATTACCAATCGCGAACTGGCTTACATGAACAAGATCTGGAAAGTCTGCGACGGGCTTACTCCTTTGCATCAGCTGGTGCAAAGTCTTGGCGACATGGTTTGTGCAGATGCCTGCAGGGCTGTGGATTTGCTTCTACACTTCGAACTGATAAACGTGCCCGAATCGGACGTCAATCAGCCACTCGGCAACTTCCAAACTCTGCTTAGAAAAATCACCGAAAAAATCGGAAAGGAGCGCAGCTCTGCATTCCTGCGTCTGGCGCTGCGTGACACAATCGGCTATTCCGGTCGTGCTCGCATGTATGTCATGTCCTCGAGTGCGGAGGTGGGTATCGACATGGTAGCCGCCAAAGCCACGGGCACTTCGCTCTCCACTGTAGTCAAGGATTTGGAGAACTGGCAGGTGAAGTATATCGAGTACGTCAGCCAGGAATTAGACAGCAATATCCTTCTCAGCATTATTCGGGAGATTCACCCCAACCCCTGACGACTCCATGCTGAAACCTTGATTCACAAGCGATAAAAGCACCTGAAAAGCGTAGAAAAAAGACTCTAACTACTGTACAAAGATACTTCGTAACAGCCCGTTCGTCCTGTACGGAGAGTCAGACATGCGTGTTTTGAAGAGGCATGGTTTTTGCCTTTCATTTTCCCTTTCGATACTTGCAACCACAAGCGTTGTGCCTTTTCCGGCTGCGGCGCAAAATGTCCCGGTCGAGCGAGCCGGTCGTCTCCTGACGCCGCAAATGCAGGCTCCTTCCTTGCCCAGTCCGGCTCTGAGAGTAAGAGTCGCTGTGGCGCAGAACACCCGCACTCCAAAAGATATTTTGGCAAAACTGGCGAAGGACGAGAGCCTCACGGTACGCCAGGCTGTAGCGCAAAACCCATCTACTCCGCCTGAAATTATCGATGAACTGGCAGGCACCACAGATGAGGTTATCTTCGAGGCATTGCTGCGCAATTCGCGCATGCCGCAGCCTGCGACATTGACGAAACTGACGAAAGCCGGAATTCCCAAAGTGTTGGAGTCGATTGGCTCCAATCCCAAAACGCCTCCTGACGTTTTGCACGGTCTGGTCATGGGACCGGTGCACACGGAATTTCTTCTGCTTTCACTGGCGCGCAATCCGAATACGCCACCAGATGTGGTGCTGAGACTTTGCAAAATTGGTGACCGCCTGGTCAGAACTTTTCTCTCTCGGCAGCCCAGCATCTCCAAAGAAGCGATAACAATTCTCTCACAGGATGGCGACCTCGGCGTCAGAGCATTTGTTGCAATCAACAGCTCGGCACCACCTGAGGTGCTGGATGCGCTGTCCAAAGACTCTAATTTTGTAGTCAGGCAGGCTGTTGCCGGCAACGCAAACACACCGGTCTCATCTCTCGAGAAATTGAGCAAGGACGAAAAGGCCGAAGTTCGTGCGGCTACGGCACTCTGCCCGAAATGCCCTGCAGTGTTGCTGACAAATCTGTCTAAGGACTCCGATGACAATGTGCGCATCGCCGTCGCTTCAAACAGAGCCACTCCTGAAAGTGTTTTGACGGAGCTGGCCAGAGACAAACGACCGGGTGTCCGTGCTGCCGTCGCAGTTCATCCCGGTGTCAGTAGGGAGGCTCTGGATATATTATGCGCTGATTCGACCATTGCTGTGGCACAGGTTGTTGCTGCCAGACCTGATATCAGCTCTCAGGCTTTTGAAAAGTTGTCCAAGGACAAATCGCCTATGGTGCGTACAATTTTGGCGATGAATCCTCGTTTGCCGGCAGACTTGGCGACGACACTCGCTAAAGACGAAGTGCCGAGCGTCAGAGCAGCCGTGGCTGCGAACGCCGCGATTTTGGCGGCTGCAGACGGGAAAATGCCGGCAGCGCTGGAGCCTGTATTTGCAAAACTAGGACAAGATTCCGATGAGTTCGTGAGGCAGTCTCTGGCCGGTAATGCCAACGCGCCTAAAGGCAGCCTGGCTTCTCTTTCTCATGATCAGTGCGCCTCTGTGCTGCGCAGCCTCGCTCTCAATCCTCAGGCTCCCGACAGCACGCTTTTGCTGCTTGCTCAATCGCCGGAGCCGGCGGTGCGACATGAACTGCTGAACCGCAGCAATGCCGGACGCGATGTCTTGCTAAAACTCGCCGATGATGCGGATGTAGAGCTCAAGCGCAGATTGGCCGGCAATCCGCAGGTTCCGGAAGATGTTGTGAACAAACTTTCCAAAGACAGCGATCCTTCCGTAAGAGCGGTTGCCGCTGCGGCTGCAAAAATGAGCAAGGAGTCGCTGACTGCAATGGTCGCGGATCGCAGTCGTTTTGTACGCGCCAAAGTTGCCGCCAATCCTAATACACAAGCCTCCGATCTGGAAAAGCTGGCGAAGGATGAAGATGATCTGGTTCGCCAGTCGGTGGCCGGCAACCCGTCGGCGGCGGCTTCATTGCTGACTGCATTGTCTGCCGATAAGCGTCCGGAAGTGCGCGAAGCTGTTGCTCTCAATCCGTCGGCAAATCCCGAGACCATCAAGCAACTGAGTGAAGACAGCGAATGTTGGCTGGCGGCACCGGACTCCAGATACAGATAGTTATTTCAAATCACAAGAACGGGATCATAACAATGAAGGAAGCAGTAATCGTAGATGCGGTGCGCACCCCGATCGGTAAGCACATCGGCGCACTGAAAGATGTTCGCTCGGATGATCTGGCTGCCCACGTAATTCGCGAATTGATGAAGCGAAACAAAATCGACGCCGCTCAAATTGAGGACGTTCTTTTTGGATGTGCCAACCAGGCGGGTGAAGATAATCGAAACGTTGCTCGAATGGCTGTCCTGCTTGCAGGGTTGCCGGTTGAAGTGGCGGGGGGGACGGTCAATAGGCTTTGCGGCTCGGGATTGATGGCCGTCAATGAGGCTTGCATGGCCATCCAATCCGGTCACGGAGACATCTATATCGCCGGCGGCGTTGAGTCGATGACACGCGCACCATTTGTGATGGCAAAGCCTGACTCGTCGTTTCCGCGGGGCGATCAAAAACTAGTTGATACGACGTTGGGATGGCGTTTTATCAACAAAAAGCTTTCCGATATGCATCATCCCTATTCGATGGGCGAGACTGCCGAGAATGTTGCAGAAAAATACAGCGTTTCGCGCGAGGACCAGGACGAATTTGCCCGGCTCAGCCAGTCGAAGTACGGCGAAGCCAGCAAGAAGGGTGCATTCAAGGACGAAATAGTGCCTGTTCCTCTGCCTTTGAAGAAGGGCTCGACAACGCCTGATCTGGTTAGTGAAGACGAGCACCCTCGCCCGCAGACGACTATCGATGATTTGAAGAAATTGAAGCCCGCTTTTAGAGAAGGCGGCTCCGTAACTGCCGGCAATGCCTCTGGTATCAATGACGGTGCAACAGCGGTATTGATAATGTCTGCCGACAAAGCAAAAGAGTTGAATCTGCAGCCGATGGCTCGCTATATAACCTCGGCGGTTGCTGGTGTCGATCCCGCAATCATGGGCATCGGGCCGGTTCCCGCGACCAGGAAGGCGTTAAGTCGTGCCGGATTGAAAGTCGAAGACATCGATTTGTTCGAGCTGAATGAAGCCTTTGCCGCGCAGTCGCTGGCTTGCATCCGGGAGCTTGGATTGGATCCGGCCAAGGTAAATGTCAACGGCGGAGCGATCGCGCTTGGTCATCCTCTGGGCTCGAGTGGCGCCAGAATTTTGACGACGCTTGTCCATGAAATGAAGCGACGCCAATCCCGATATGGGGTGGCGACGATGTGTATCGGCGTGGGTCAGGGCATAGCCACTATCGTCGAGCGGATCTAAGCGGCTCCGAATTTCCACCAGGAGATTAAAAGTTGCTAAGAATGCCTGAAAGAGCCCAGCAATAAGCGATCAGACGAATGAAGACCGGTGCAAATGTGGCATTAATGAGTGAGTGGGGTGCACCATCCGGGGGGTGCGCCGCTGAAACTCTGACCTCTACGGTCGCCGATTGTTTTGGCGAAAAATGAGGATGGGAAGACGGGATTGATGGAATCTCAGCTCAAGCGCTTTACATTCCTGCAGCTGTCGGACGTGCATCTTGATTCACGTTTTCTTTCCGGACGGCTCGGTTTGTCCCATAGCCAGCGCTATGAGCGCAACAACGAGATGCTGCTTTCTCTTTACCGGGCTCTGGAAGAAGGCGCCAGAAGAAGAGTTGATGCGATCTTCATTCCTGGCGATTTGTTTGACGCCGATACGATAACCGGTCCGACCATCAATTACCTGATCGAGTCATTTTCACGTCTGGGCGACCTTCCCGTCGTCATTGCTCCAGGCAATCGTGACTACTACTCTTTTGCTTCTCCTTATAATCCGAAGGTCCTCCAAGCCAGAGGCTTGCCGCCCTGGCCGAGCAATGTAATCGTGTTTGATTCGGATGATTTCAAAACAATCAAACATCCTTTGCGTGATGACGTTTGCTTTATCGGTCGCGCCTTTCAGAAGAATGAAGTCGAGAAGCGACGCTTGCTCAACCGCCCTGTCGCGCTGCGCACGGGATGTCCTCTCAACTTTTTTGTTCATCACGGATTTCTCGAGGGATATGCAGGACCGGACGCTGAAGTTGCTGATAAATATTCGGCGCCGTTTTCTGTAGAGGAACTCGAATCCCAAGCCTTCACTTATTCAGCGCTCGGACACTGCCATGAGTTTGCAGAGGTCTACTCTTCACAAGGAAAGCTTATCGGCGCCTATGGCGGCTCTTTTGTCGGACGCAGCTTCGAGGAAGCAGGTCCTCGTCTTGCTCTTTTCGGCACGGTGATAGTCGGGCCCAGTCGGATTCCGGAGTGCTCGGTCGAGCCCTACGAGTTCGACAACAGGAGAATTTATGTCGCGGGAGTCGATGTATCAGGACTGTCGGAAGAAGTGATGACCGAGGAGATCGGTCTGGCTATTCAAGAACAAGGGGCACGCCCAGGAGAGGACATAATATACCTTCACCTGGAGGGCAGTTATCCTCCCGAGGCTGATAAAACAGCAGTAGTAGAGCGTTTTCGCGACAACTACTTTCACGTGCGAGTAGCCGATCATACAAGACCAGACTATCTGTCAGAACGGTTCGACGAACGCACGACGGAAGGCAAATTTATCGAAGCCATGCTCGAATACAAGCGCCGCGTCGAAAGAGGACGAGCCGAAGCAGGGCTTTTAGACAGCAGCGTGGCACCGGATTCGGTGTCGGGAGGAACTGCCGAGGATGCACTTTATTACGGTTTGGATGCCCTGAGGAGACAGAAGGTAGACGTCAGAAATGTGGATTGAGCGCATCGAGCTTGCCGGCTTCGGTAGCGTTGTCGGTGAAAAGACGGAATTTGCAAGCAACAAGCTCAATCTGCTTGTTGAGGCTAACGAATTCGGCAAGTCCACTATGGCTACAGCCGTCTGGGCTGCGCTTTTCGATTTCCCCGATAGTCATGCTGTCGCCTCTAATCCGGCGCATGGAGGACAGACAAGAGAGTCGATGAGACCTCGAGGCGGCGCAAATCTTCCCTTTAGAGTCTCTCTCTGGGCAACGGTGGCAGACAGGCAGCTAAAAATCGAGCGTGATTTTGCCGAAAGAACAGTGCAAGTCCAGGAACTGAAACCGGCGCAGCGAGACGTTACCAATGAGTTTCTCGGCCCTAATGGAGAAGACGAAGTCGGCTTCAGATTGACGGGGATGACTCGCGAGCTCTTTAGAAGCACTTGTTTTGTCGGTCAACGCGAACTTGATGAGCACACCATTGGTGGTGCAGAAGATTTTTCATCCGTATTCCAGGGGATTGCTGATTCGTCCAATACAAAGCATACAGCCCATGGCGCTATTCAATGTTTGGACACTGCTCTTGCACATTACCCTCATCGCGGTCAGAGACTGAGAATCGATCAGGTTATCCATGAGCTTGAAGTAGAGCAGAAAGAACTGAAAGAAAAACTTGCGTCACTAGAAATTGAGCGCCAGAACCTTTATGAGGGTTTCTACAAGCTTAATGAGTTGGGTGACGATGGCGGCGCCGGCGATGGTCCGACGGAAATGGAAGTGCCGCCCGAAACAGATACTTCGACCTTGGCACTGGTAGAAGAATTACGCGATCTAGATGCTTCTCTGGCACGTGCCAAACAGCACGAAAGCCGAATTATGGAGCTGCAACTGCAAATCGACAAACTTTCTACTGCAGATCCGACGCTAGTAAATTTGGAAAACAGAGTGCGCGAGATGTGGACAAAGCGCGACTCTCTCTACTCTGAACATGAAAAGCTCAAAGCCAATCCAAATGGTGCAGAAGCTGAAGTCGACGCTCTCGAGGCCGCTTTCCACAAGAAATGGCGTGGTTTGTCTGAGTTTACGAGTCAGGACTCCCAGGCACTTTCTTTGCTGGTCATGAGACTGAGCGATTTAGGGCGCGATCTCAATGCACTGGCGTCGCAGAAGCAGGAAGAAGTCGCACGTCTAACCAGCAGTTCCGTCGATCTGGCCAAATATGAATCGACTAAGAGTGCTCTTTCGGCCCTCGATCCTAAAGACGCTGGTGACGTGCGTTCTTACCACGCGCTCATGAATGCCGCCAAAGACCAGATCACAGATTGCGAGCGCAATGTCGTTAAGTATCGTGCGTCCATTCTGGAAATTGAAAAACAGCGCCAGGAAATGCGCAGCAAACACCTGATGATAGGTGGCGCCGCTGCGATTGGTTTTATCCTTTTCACGATCGGCGCCATAGTCACACGTGAAATGCTGGCTGCTCTTCTTGCTCTTGGACTAATGG
>CAZBOX010000036.1:0-31729 GCA_964493595.1 uncultured Candidatus Obscuribacterales bacterium
ACCCGACTGCCGGCACCATTTGTGGTGCCGGCAGCGGTGTCGTGCATGAGCTGTGTTGCCTTACCTATCAGAGGTTCGGCGAGCGATATCGACCGACTTAGATCAGCCTAAGGCCTTGTTGGTCAGCCACATGCCGCCCCAGGTGGACGCGAGCATGCCGACGAAGCCGGCGAAGATGTTGCCGCCCGTCAGCAAGAGACCGGCGACCAGACCGCTGGTGACAATCACCGAAGCGCCCAGCACAGCGGCAAGGACGATGGCGGTGAAGACGATGGAGAAGACGCCCGCCTGGGCGACGTTGGAGAGGAAGTTCATGGTTTTGATTCCTGAAACTCGTGTTTCGTTTGCTGTTGCGATGCGAGAGTACGCGTCATGCGTATCTCGCCATTTCTCGATCCTGACTGGAATTTCTGAGCTGCTTTTGCTGTTAGGCTCAGTCCAAGCGTTGTGACTTGAGCCTGAGAGCGTTGGCGATTACCGAGACTGAGCTGAGGCTCATGGCGGCGCTGGCAATCATCGGATTGAGCAAGAGTCCGAAAGCAGGGTAGAGCACGCCTGCTGCAATAGGCACCGCCAGTGAGTTGTAGCCGAACGCCAACCAGAGATTCTGGCGGATATTTGTCACCATGGCGCGGCTAAGTTTGCGGGCTTTCAAAAGTCCGCCTAAATCGCCGCGCAAAAGAACAATTCCGGCACTCTCGATGGCTACGTCCGTGCCGTTGCCCATGGCGATGCCGACATCGGCACCGGCCAGTGCGGGTGCGTCGTTGATGCCGTCGCCGGCCATGGCTACTCTGCGGCCGTCAGCCTTCAAGCGTGCGACGCAAGCTGCTTTGTCTTTGGGCAGCACTTCTGCTTCCACTTCGTCGATGCCCAGCTGGCGAGCAACGGCAATTGCCGTTGCTTTGTTATCGCCGGTCAGCATCACCACCTTGAGATGCTCATCCTGTTTGAGCCTGCGGATCATTTGAGCGGCGCCTTCCTTGATCGGGTCGGCGACTGACAGGGTTCCGGCCAGCTTTCCGTCTCGACAGACAAAGATGACTGTCTGTCCCAGGCTGCGCATTTCTTCAGCCGGCTGGGCCAGACTTTCGATCTCTACTCCCAGCTCGGTCATGAAGCGCGAGCTGCCCAGAGCGATTTGGACCCCGGACAGATATGCCTCAATCCCTTTGCCGGTCACCGCCCGGAAGTTTTCCACCGGTTGCGGTGCGATGCCTCTTGCCGCAGCACCTTCCAGTATTGCTCTGGCGAGCGAATGTTCACTGGGTTGCTCGAGACTGGCAGCCAGAAGCAGGAGTTCGCCTTCGCTGAGACCATCTGCCGCTGTCACCTTTTGCAGGGTGGGCCGGCCGACTGTGACTGTGCCGGTCTTGTCGAGTACGAGCGTATCGCACTTCTCCAGCGCTTCCAGAGCTTCCGCCTTGCGGATCAATATGCCGGCGAGCGCACCACGGCCGGTGGCGACCATCACGGACATGGGAGTGACCAGTCCAAGTGCGCAGGGGCAGGCGATGATAAGTACGGCGATGGCGTTCAGCAGAGCATGGGACAGTTGCGGTGCCGGGCCGATATAAGCCCAGACCGCAAACGTGATTGCTGCTATGCCTATCACCGAAGGCACGAAGAAGGCCGCTGCGCGGTCTGCCACCTGCTGAATGGGCGCTCTGCTGCGTTGAGCATCGGCGACCATTTGCACGATCTGGCTGAGTACAGTCTCCTGACCGACTCTGTCCGCTCGCATGATGAAGCTGCCTGTGCCGTTAACTGTGCCGCCCATCACAGCATCGCCGGCTTGCCTCGAGACAGGCACCGATTCGCCTGTCATTGCCGATTCGTCGATCGCGCTGGACCCTTCTAAGATTGTCCCGTCTACAGGGACTTTCTCGCCCGGTCGAACGCGCAGTCTGTCGCCACTGACGACAATGCTGAGGTCGACTTCGCTCTCGGTGCCGTCGCCATTCAGGCGCCGGGCTGTTTTGGGTGACAGAGAAAGCAATGACTTTATGGCGTCGGACGTACGCGCCCGGGCTTTCAACTCGAGCACCTGCCCGAGCAGTACAAGCGTAGTAATCACAGCGGCCGCCTCGAAGTAGACGTAAGGCGTGCCGTTTTCCATCGACATAGAAGCGGGCAGAAGCTGGGGCAGGAGTGTAGCCACGAGGCTGTAGCCAAATGCCACGCCTGTGCCCATGGCGACCAGCGTGAACATATTGGGACTGCGGTTTACAACCGAGTCTCTGGCGCGCACGAAGAAGGGCCAGCCGCCCCAGAGCACAACCGGAGCCGACAGCGCCAGCTGTATCCAGTTGACTGCTCCATGCGGCAGCGAGTCGTGAACGAAGCTTTCCAGTCCAGGAAGCATTGCCGACATCCCCAGAGCGAAGACAGGCAATGTCAAAACCAGGCAGATCCAGAAACGCCGGAGCATGTCTTTCAATTCCGGGTTGTCGCCATCATCCAGAGTGGGCATTGCCGGCTCGAGCGCCATGCCGCACTTAGGGCAAGAACCGGGCTTGTCGCTCAAGATTTCCGGGTCCATCGGGCAGATGTACTTGGTGCCAGGTGCGACCGGCTCCTGAGGAGCGGTTTGCGGATGCAGGTAGCGATGCGGGTCGGCTTCAAATTTCTGCTTGCAGCGAACTGCGCAGAAATAGTATTTCTTGCCTTCATGCTCGTGCTCCGCGGCCGCTGAAGCCGGCTCTAAAGTCATGCCGCAGACCGGGTCGATGTGCACTTGTGCTGGCGCTGACGCTGCTGCGTCTGGCTTATGTGAGCAGCACGTTCCTCCTGCGCCGGCCTTTTTCACTTCGAGAAAGACCGGGATGATATCGGCCTGCGATTGAGGTTGCGCTTGCAGATATTTTTCGGGGTCGGCGGAGAATTTGTCGCGGCAGCGCAGATTGCAGAAATAGTAAGTGATTCCTTCGTGCTCGAAAGAACCCGCGGCGGTGGCTGGATTGACCTTCATTTTGCAAATCGGGTCGATGGTTTGAGTTGTAGTCATCGGTCCACCATTTGAACGTTCTGAGCGGGTCAGCTGTGCTGACAGCGTTCTCTTTTCGCTGCTGTTCGACGGTGCAGGTTCTGTCTGTCGAAAGCTCAGCGAAAAGGCATCGTACTACGAGACAGTCTTAGTTTCTTCCACCTGACTGAGCTTCGCTTAAGTTCGCGCAATGCAGACAGCCGTTCGTTAACCAACCTCTTGGAAAAGGCTATGGGCTGACGGCGTCATTAACAGAGAAGAACTTCGGGGGTGCGAGAGCTGAAATAAGGGGGAAAGAAAAGACTCAGCAACCATAAACTCCAGAGAGCTTGGGCTTCAAGTTCTAACGCTTCGAACTTTGGTGAGATCTGGCAAATATGGGTTAACAGGAGGATCTGGCTCGCGGTGTTGTGCTAACGGTGCGAACAGTAACGTGCTTTGTCTGGCTAAAACCCTTAAGGATTTGATCATAATCGAAAACCTTCTCTCGACATCAAATAGTCGTTTTCATTAACGTTTGAGGCATCAAACAACTCTTTTCTTCACTTTTTTAGTTCTGCGAATCCCGAAAACTTAGCCTTATCAGCTTTTCAATTTGCATTTGAGCTCCTAGGGGTCTCTGGATGCATAACGAACAGCTTTCTAGGCTCAGAACTCTCGTAGTTCTTTCGGCATGCGCTGAGCTTCGTACAACTGGCTAACTGAGGACGTGCGGCATGAAAACAAGCATTCTTCGACGAATGCCGCTATCCGATCTATCGGGTAAGCATTTTGATGTAATCGTTGTCGGCGGCGGCATAACCGGAGCGGGAGTTGCGCAAGACGCTGCTTCTCGTGGGTTGTCGGTGCTTCTTCTCGAGAAAGGCGATTTTGCTTCGGGCACATCGAGCAAGTCGACCAAACTCATTCACGGCGGGCTTCGCTATCTGGCCAACTTCCAGTTTGGCGTGGTCTACGAATCGGTCACCGAGCGCATCGTGCAAGAGCGCATTGCACCGCACATGGTGCATTGGCTGCCCTTCATCATCCCGAGCTACCGGCAAAACTTCTTCAACAACCTGAAGTGGGAAGCCGGACTCTGGGTCTATGACGGGATGGCCGGGCTGATCGGCAAGCGTTTTCACCGGCGCATCAAGCAGTCCGAAGTAAACGCCGTATGTCCGGGCATTCGTGCTCAGGGACTGACCGGTGGATTGCTTTACTACGACTGCCGTACCGACGATGCCCGCCACACCCTCGAGGTGATCCGGTCAGCCGCGCAGCATGGCTGCGTCGCGCGCAACTACACCCGGGTCGTTCGCTTTGTCAATGACGGCGGCGATGTGCGTGGTGTCGAGGTCGTCGATGCCCTCTGCGGCGGTGAGACCGTGACTGTCCGCGGCAATGTCGTGGTCAATGCTACCGGCGTATGGACGCAGAAAACACAAGAGTTGTCGGGACGGTCCGACGTCAGCGTCGCTCCCGCCAAGGGCGTTCACTTTACCGTCAAGTACGACCGGCTGCCTCTGAAAGCTGCGCTTCTGGTTCCGACCGGAGCCGATGGGCGCTTCTGCTTCGCGGTTCCCTGGTATGACTCAGTGCTGATCGGTACGACTGACACGCCCTTTAAGGGCGATTTCGACAATCTCACCGTCGAAGACGACGAGGTGCAATACATCCTCGATGCGGTCAACCAGCAATTCCCCGGGGTCAAGCTGACACCTGCCGACGTGACCGGCAAATTCGCCGGCTTGCGACCGCTCATCTCCGACAGCAAAGCAGGCGGAACGACAAAAGTCTCCCGCAAGCACAGCTTGAAGGTTTCGCAAGGCGGTCTCATCACAATCGCCGGCGGTAAGCTGACCACTTATCGCCCGATGGCCGAGGAAACAGTCGACCTGGTTGCTCGGCAGTTGCGCAAGCAGGGCATCGAAGCCGGCAGGTGTGTGACCGAAAACCTCATGCTGGGCGGCTGGGAAGGCGAAGTGAGCAACATGGAAGAAATCAAAGAAGTCTTCCGCGCCATGGCCAGCCGGTTGCGAATCTCAGCGGCTACTGCCGATGTGCTGATGCAGATGTACGGACGCCGCGCGATGGAGGTCGTCGAGCTGGCGAGCGAATACCCGGAGCTGGCTCAACCCATCACCGATTCGCACCCATACATCCTGGCCCAGGTCGTCTACGCGGTCGCCTTCGAATCTGCTGTCACTCTGGAAGATGTGCTGGCGCGCCGCATTCGGCTTTCCATTACCGATGCTGCGCAAGCGAAAGCGTCCGCCGATAAGGTGTCGCAGCTGATGGCCCGCCTGCTTGGCTGGGACGAAGCTACTCGCGAGCGTATGGTGACCGAATTCGTGGCATCCGTCCTCTGACGGTGCCGGTCGAAAACGGTTGTGTTTTCAATTCGCTGGCTGCTTCGCCGTTTCGGCTTCAGGCAGTCTGCCGCTGGGGGAATTTCCCGGCGTGGAGGAGTTATGGAGACTCTACTTTTCTGCGCTATCGGCGCAGGTCTTTGTGCGGTCTGGGTCTATCTGCAGTTCAAGCTCTTTGATTGGGCGGCCAGCAAGGATACGTTCTTTGCCCGGCTCCTGTCGAAAGTTTCGCTGCTGCTGCTCAGTCTCGCCATCACGCTCGTCAGCTTCACCGCGTTCATCACGCTCTACATGATGTTCTTGCGTGCTGCGTTCGGCGGCTGACGAGTCATTCCGAGAGACCAAGCGTAGTCGTACGGAGTTCCGTAACGGGATTCCGCAGGGCCCTTTGTTCCCTCGCGCATGGCACCGCGGTTGGTGCCGTATCTGGTCGGTCCTTCCGCGAGAAAACGCGGGTGGCCAAATCAATGTGAAAGCGAAGGTGTAATCATGATGCAAATCAAAGACGAGACCAACTTCGTGTTCGGTCTCAATATCGACGCTCAGGCGGCTCGCAGCTTTGCCATCGAGCTCTACAACTGGTCGGGCAAGCCCGGCAATGCGTTCAAGCCCCTGCGGATCAATCTGCACTCCGGCGGCGGCAACATCGCCGACGCCGAGCATCTCTACGAGACGTTCACGCATCTGCGGTCGCTCGGTCACTTCCTGACCATCGTCATCCACGGGCGGGCTGCGTCCTGTGCCGGGTGGTTGGTTCAGGCTGCTGACCTGCGCGTCATCGGCAAGCATTCCGAGATGCTCATCCATCAGGTCAGCTCGCAGTGTGATGGCAACATCACCGCCTTCGAGCGCGAGCTGAAGCGGATGAAGCACCTGCAGAAGAAGACGATCGGCATCCTCTGCGAGCGCAGCGCTGCGACGGCTGGTGCGAAGACCAAGCTGACGTCGCGTATCGTCGCCAAGCAGCTCTCCGGCGGCGCCGATTGGTGGCTGACCGCTCAGGAAGCGTACGACTACGGTCTTGTCGACCGCATCGAAGACCAGCCTGCCTACAAGACGGCTGCCTGATGACTCGGGACGGCAGCGCTGCCGGCATTTACCGGTGGCGCTGCCCAGCCCGATTAACCCCGCTGAAAGATGCGGACGGATAACAACCCGTTCATAGGAGGTTTAACATGAACGGACCCCTCGTAATTTTTATCGCGCTCTTCTTCATCGTCATCCAGAACTTCCTCACGGCTTTTCTGGCGACCGAAATGGCGCGTCCCCACGGCAAGAAGATGGTCATGCTGGCGGTGGCGGCTGCTGTCGTCATCGGAGCGCTGGCCGGCTTCGGCTGGACTCTGGTTCTGAACACATCGGCGGCGTTCACCGTCCTGGCTTCCATGCTCGTGGCAGGCGGTATCGCTTTCCGCTGGGCGGAAGTGATAGAGCGCGACATCGCCGAGCAACTGCGCATGGCTGCTACCGTAGCCAAATTCGGCCTCGAGAACTTCGAACGGCTCGATACGCGCGGCGAAGGCGAATTCGGCACCGCGCACATCTACGCGGCGCTCGAATCAAGCAGTTTTTCCGAGGGCGGCCAGTGGCTGCTCAAGCACATGCAGAAGTGCATCGGCGACATCGGACACGTTGCCGGTGTGCAGTCGACTGCAGTAGCCGTGCCGACTGGCGCCGGCTATGTGTACGTTGTTCATCGCGTCAACAGGCGCGACCTGGAGACGTACGAACGTCGTATCAACGAAAAGTACCGAGCCTGGCGTAGCGCTTAGTCGCTCAAAAGGCTTCTAACAACGGCGCCCGCACGGCATTGCGGCGCCGACGATTTAAGGAGAACGATTATGGAAACCGCAGGTCTTGGTCTCGGCGGCATCATTCTTGTCGTCATCATCGCCATTTTGCTCGCCAATTCGGGTGCTCGGCGCACTGCCAACGCTCCCATCGCCGGTGTTTGCGGTGGTTTGGCGCGACACTTCGGCGTCGGAGCGGGACTCTTCCGCTTTCTCGCCTTCCTCCTGCTGCTCGGCAGTTTCGGAACGGCGATGTTCATCTACATCATCCTGGCGCTCGCCATGCCCAAGGATTGATTTCAGGGCCGCCCTGTCTGATTCAGACTGAGGGAAAGGCTTGAAAGGGCTTAAGGGAGGACGCCGGGAAGGCGCCTTTCCCTTTTGCCTTTTGTCGTTGTTATACTATTAAGTATAATAAGATTGCACTGAATGTGGAGTGCCGAACGCATGTGCCAGGCAATGCAAGCAAGGCAAATTCTCATTCAGTGACAACGACTTCAGACTGCTAATTGCAGAGATTCTTTCTTTTCCAGCTGGGACACAAATTGATCAGGAGGCACAAAATGCGGATTCTTGAATACATGACCATCTTTTATGATGGTTGGGTGTGTTTTTACAAGCATCCTTACAGTCTCAGGGTGAAATGAGCGCTGGTCATATTGGCACATTCCCATGAGAGGAAGCTGCTCGAAAATCCTGTTGCAACTGCTCTCGTAGGCAATTAATTCTTTGGCTGTGATATTCGCATCCAGCGCCCAGCTCATGTCGCCTGCACCGCGCAAACCATTGAACCCATCAGCGTAGGCGTCTGCGATCATTTGCTGGATGAAGCCGAGCATAGTATCGCCATTGAATGTGCCGCCGACCAGATAGGTTTGTTCTGGGGTAAGAAAAGTCAAAGAGCCATCTTTGACGTCGTTTTCAACGTCCATTCCGGCACGCTGCAGAACATTCCGTACAAAAGCTGCTGTGTCCGGATGTGAGATGTAGACGCACTTTTGGCCCAGTCTCAAACCCGTTCGAAAGTACTCAGCCAGAGCGGTAATCTGCTGTTCGCGGTTGCTGTAGACCATGCAAATGTGGCTATGTTTTCCCATAGAGGAAACATAGTTTTTCATGTCGTGATAGTGGTCGTCGGCATGCATGTGAAAGTTCCCTTACACATTATATAGCCGGCCAATCAAAGAAGTTTGAAAAGCTGCATTGTTTAAGGCTTAAGCCGGAGAGAACACGGGCTGCGCTACGAAGAATGTTTGCAGTCTAACAGTCTTTACTGGATCATGAGCCGTGCGCACCGCGTCTTGCGGAATGGGTGAAGGCACTCTTTCTGTCTGGCAAAGAGAGCAGACAAGGTCGCGCAGTCTTTTGTGCTCTTTGGCTGAGAAATCGCTTTGCTTTCTGTCCTCGTTGAGATTGAGATAAGCGCGGCAAGAAGGGTTTATCGCTAATTTGAGATTGGACACTGGAGATTTGACGGCAATGTGCTGAACTCTTCTGGAGCGAGCTTTGAGCAGCCGGAAATAAGGACTGTTGAGACTTCTTCTTTCCGGTTTATCGCTGACCGCCGGCTTGAATTTCCTGGTCGGGTGAACAGGCAAAGTCTCAAAAATATACTTGGCCCGAATTACATGCTGTTCTACTTCGACATCGACCGATGCTGCCAGTTCTAGGCACCAATCGAGATCGACGTCCAACGCGGGGACCTGGGGAGGAACAGGCGTATACGAGCAAATTACGAGCATAACGTTAGAAACTGGTTCGGTCATTTGGAAGTCCTTGTCCGAGAAGTGGACCTTAATAGCGTAAGACTGCCGGCATGAATCTGGCGTGAACCTGAAAAATGGATTTAGGGCTTCGCGTGTTCCGGGGTAGCATTATCATATGGAGCGATTGTTTCATTCGTATAACAAGAGAGTGTTTCTGGGCTCGGCTCTGCAAATGGCGCGGTCGTCTATCTTTTGCGCGTTTTTCTGCGGCATTTTGGCAATTTCTGTCCGTCCGGCCTCGGGCAAGGACGAAACCGTTTGGCACCTAACCCAACTGCACAGAGCACTCGGTACGGTTGACATTTATGTCACGCCGAAGTTGATGCGTCTGAACTACGGGCATGGCGATATTGTCGTCCTCTACAGACAGGACACCAATCGGGTCTATACATATAACCCGGCGCACAAAGCAATCTATACGACCACGTTCGAGATGTTCCATAAGCGCGGATTCATCATTACTGCTGGTGGGCTTAGCGCAATAAGGACCTGGTACCCAAAGGAAAGAAAGAGCATCCAATATAAAGGGCAACCGGCTTCCATAGTTGAAATCTATGCCCGTGGACGAGGGCGCAACGGGAAGCCTGTTGAAATTAATTGCGCCGAGATGAAAGTCGTAGATGCCAAGGAAGATTTCAACAAGACGATTTCCGTCATTGAAACTCTTTATGCAATTCCTATAACCGGCGCAATTCCAATTGAGCTCAGGCTTAATTACTCGCAGGCCGGAGGCGAATTGTGGTTTCAAACTCATCACAGCGATTTCAAAGAACGGATTGAGAATACTTCTTATCGCCTTCAAACAAGCAAAATCACCCGAGAGAAGAAGTCGTCCGATTTTTTTGCCGTGCCCAAGCAGTACAAAATCATGAAAGAAGATTCTCAGGTCATGAATTTAACCGACACCGCAAGCGATTTGACAAACCTGATCCTGCCTTAGCTATCTGGTGTTCAAATTCAATTCCAGAATTTTCTCAAGCTGCTGAACTCGCTTTTGGTCCTGTCCGCCAGTCAAGATTGAAAAGTATGTTATGAGTGATGAGCCTTCCGCCTCATAACCAGCCGGGTCAGCCAGAGAGAGTTTGAGCAGGCGTTTGTAGACCCTGTCGTTTGTAGCGGCATCCTGCTTTGTGTTTGTTGCAGTCTTGATACCGTATTTTTTTTCAATTGCATCCGCTCTGGTAGCCGGCATGGAAGTCATTTCAGCGATAGGCGATGCGCCTTGCGGCAGCAATCTAGCTGCTCTTTCGCGCGGCAGATCCATTGGAGCAATGGCTTGAAGGGTTGTTGGTCTGCCGCATACAAAACTGATTATCCGTCCGTCGGGCTTTGCTGTAGTCTCTGTTCTGACCGCAATTTTCACATTGTGCTGAGCATCGAAAGAGCTGTCTCTTTTTGCACTTTCATCGCCTGTATGCGCCTCTGCCGCTGAGCAGAAGGCTGATAGAGCGACAAACAAAACAGAGGCGACAAAGGAGAAGCGAGAAGTAACCGGCCAGAGAAAACCTTCTTTCTCGGCTTCTGGAGGGCTCATATCGAGACTGTGAGTGAGAAACTCATCGAGACTGACTGGTCCATCAAGATATATGGGTATTCTTGCAGAATATTCTTCTGGAATTTTTCCAGGCACGGCACCGGGAATCTTTCCTTTTTCGAATTCAATTGCGCAAGGGGCGGGTTCTAAGCCGGCAGAGCGGCAGCAATCGGATCGCATGGATTTCCTCCTGAGCGCTTCCACTAATTGGGCGGATGGAAGCGCCGCTTTGCAGCGGGACAGAATCTTTTAGGGACGGCCTATTGGTAAGTGCCCCAAGACTAAACTGAGAGCGTGGCAACAATGTGTCAGGAGTATGAATCGAGTCGTTTTGCGTGAAAAAGGTCAGTATTATATAAAGCGAATGTGCGGCATCTCCTAATCAAGTGCAGAAACTAAAGCTATCCCATCAACTGTTGCTACTGGTAATAATTCCAGTGGTTTTTGAGTTGATTATCGGCTTTATGCTCTACTCGAGTTTGCAGACATCTGGCGATGAGCTGAAGCAAGAAGCCCATTCGCGTTTGCTTTTGAAAAAGGCGAATGCTCTGCGCAGCGAGTTTCTCTGGGCATATCAGGTCGGCAACGAGTATGCAATTTCACAAGGTTCGGATCAGCGACTTCTGGATTTGTACTTTAATCACGTTTGGGCTGCTTCCAAGCTCATAGCTGATCTCAAGGAGTTCTGCCGCGGTGACGAGCCCGCTCTGGCTAAGGTTTCAGAGATTGACGTGCATACCAAGCGAGCAAATGCATACGCGCAAAAGTTTTTGGATGCCTTCAAAGAGGGCAATTTTATAGTTTTCATGCAGTATGGCGCAGTCATGAAGAACAGCGCCCTCAAAGCCGGCGACATACTCAACGGCATGATCCAAACGCAGCTGCAAAAGCTCGATGAAGCGGCCGAGCGCAAAAGCAAGGAGCGCGAAGAGCAGGGCCGTCTGGTTTTGATTTTGGTTGTGGCGACCGGTGCTGTCATTACTGGCAGCGCTCTGGCTCTCAGTCTTCGCATTTCAAGACGTTTCTATGTGCTGATCGACAATGCTCAAAGGCTGGCTGCAGGGCGTGAACTGAATCCTCCTCTGCAGGGTCAGAGCGAGCTGGAAATTCTCGATCGTGAATTTCGCAGGATGTCGCAAGAACTCGAAACTACTCTTCGCAAGCAGCGTGCCATCGTAGACTACGCAGCCGATGTAATCTGCTCCCTCAATAATGCACTGTCTTTCTCTGAAGTCAGTACGGCCGCTTTTGCAGTATGGGGGTATGAGCCGGATGAGTTGATGGGCAAAAGAATTGCTGCCATCACTCACGAGGATGATATCGAGCGGACTACAAAGGCCTTCGAATTGGCACAGCGCGATGCCGCTGAGCTCCTGGACTCATTCGAGAATCGGATTGTGCGCAAAGACGGCACTGTAGTCGATACTCGTTGGTCTATGCGGTATGTGGAGCAGGAAAAGACTCTAGTTTGCGTGGCTCACGACATTTCACAAAGAAAACAATTGGAGCGGATGAAGCAAGAGTTTGTTGCCATTGTCAGTCATGATTTGCGCAGTCCTCTGACATCGATAAACATGCGCCTGGGTACTCTGGCGGGCGGTATGCACGGCGATTTGCCTGCCCCGGCGCTCAAGATCATCTCTTCGATCGAGGGAAGTGTGCATCGCCTGATCGGTCTCATCAACGACTTGCTAGATGTAGAAAAGTTGGAATCCGGTGCTTGGGATATGCATTATCAGGAACGTTCGATTTTGCATTCTATGGAAGTGGCAGCGGATTCGCTTGTAGCTCTGGCAGACAAAAAGAATGTCGAAATTGTCTTGCCTGAAACCGGGGTTGATGTGAGCGCCGATCATGAACGCCTTACTCAAGTAATCAGCAATATTGTTTCCAACGCCATAAAATTCTCCCCCGAGAACGGCAAGGTTGTTCTCAGCAGCGAGGTTAGCGAAGGGTTTTTGGTCGTTCGAGTGTCGGACAACGGACCCGGTATTTTAGAGGAAGAGAGGGCGCTGGTCTTTGATAGATTCAGACAGTCAAAACGCGACCGCGACAAAAAATCCGGCAGTGGGCTGGGGCTTGCTATTTGTGCTGCGATTATCAAAGAGCATGGCGGGACAATTGGCGTCGAGAGCAATAATGGCAATGGAAGCACATTCTGGTTTCGCATTCCACTGAAAAGAGAAAAGGTCCGTATCGCCACGGTCTAACGCCATTCGACGAGCGATGCAATAAGCCTATTTTGCCGACGACGATAAGAGCAGTTTTTCTATCTCTAATTTGCTTGGCAGAGAAGGCTCTGCGCCCATCTTCGTCGTTGCCAGAGCGCCGGCTGCACAGCCGAATCTGACCGCGTTAACCAGCGATTCTCCACCGGCATAAGCCGCTGCAAGAGCACCGCAAAAGGCGTCACCTGCTGCCGTAGTGTCTATAGCGTTGACCTTGTAGCTTGGTATCATGAGCGGTGCTTTGTTCTCTTCTGCCAGGAGCGCGCCCAATTCACCCAAAGTTATAATAATGTTTTTGGGACCCAGTTTCTTTAGTTCTTCAGCGGCAGCCAGAGCGCTTTTTTCATCGACAACTTTGATGCCGGTCATCAATTCGGCCTCGGTTTGATTTGGTATGAGCAGATCAACATTTTCCATGAGCTCTTTGGGCAATTTGCCGTCAGCCGGTGCCGGCGCGGGATTGAGCGCTACAAAAGTGCCGTGCTTTCGTGCCAGCCTTGCTGCAAAGGCATCTGCTTCTGTTGGAACCTCGAGCTGCATCAGAAGAATCTTGCTTTGAGATACTACGGTCTCTGCCTTGTCTATATCTTCGTTGCAGAGGTTGAGATTGGCTCTCTGGGCTATGATGATGCTGTTGTCGCCGTCACTGTCTACAGTGATCATGGCGATGCCGGTTCCGGCATTCTTATCCTGCACCATATGTGATGCATCGACATTGTTCTTTCTCAATGTTTCGATCAGCATGTCGCCAAAGCTATCGGCACCGACTCTGCCCACCATTGATACTTTGGCGCCGGCGCGGCCGGCTGCCATCGCCTGGTTATTTCCTTTGCCGCCGGCAAACATGCCGAAATTCGAGCCCCGAATCGTCTCACCTTTGACGGGCAGGCGCGGCGTGCTTACAACTATATCCTGACTAAGACTGCCGACCACAATAACTTGATCTGCTTTCATCGTGCCCCCCTCGGCAAAGAGATGGGGCAGATTATACAACTGTTGGTCTCTCAGAAGTCTCTACCACTGGTAGTTCTGAAATTGCGATGGCGGCGGTTGGTCGTTTGCCTTCTCGGGAGCCGGTTGTGCTTGCTGCTGCTGCTGCTGTTGCTGTTGCTGTTGTTGTTGTTGTTGTTGTTGTTGTTGTTGTTGTTCTAGCGCTTGCTGAGGCATAGGAAACTGTGGCGCTGCTTGCTGGGGCATTGGGAATTGCGGCGCTGCTGGTGGCGGCGGCTGCTGCAGAGGAAACT
The DNA here is from genome assembly GCA_964493595.1 of uncultured Candidatus Obscuribacterales bacterium. Lineage (GTDB taxonomy): Bacteria > Cyanobacteriota > Vampirovibrionia > Obscuribacterales > Obscuribacteraceae > QKMZ01. Next base: position 13,900 of record CAZBOX010000036.1, read on the forward strand.
GCGGTATGGGCGCTTGCATCGGTTGAGCCAGTTCAGCTGGAGTCGGGCGTCTCATCTTCATCGTTTCCCCGATCGCTTCGGGGCTTTGACCCTGGCTCAATTGCTGTTGGGTCTGCTTGTTGCTGACTTGATTGGCTTCGACCAGCAGTTCGTTGTGCAGAGCTGCAATGAACATCGCTACTTGGGCTGCTTTAGCGAGCGATTCCATATCGGTCGCGTCTTGAGGCGCTGAGGCGATTCCGAAATGCAAGCAAGGCTCATACTGAGCGAGATCAGGTTTCATCTTCACAAGATCTCGGTTGATGCGCCCGGCCAGAACACAGGCTTGATGACTTTCAACTCCTGGCAAAAGCAAACCAAATGCTCGGTCTCCAAAGTGCCCAAACATGTCTACTTCACGTTTGATGTTGGTTACGGCCTCTGTTATGAGCTTGCATACCTCAGCCGGCATATTGCCATAGGGATCGGGGTTTACCGTGACGCAGAAGAGTGCCAGCGATAGGTAGGTTTTGAATCGGAATGCCCTGGCAAATTCTCGATCCAGAAAAAATTGCAGGGCCTCGAAACTGAGAATGCCTGTTTCAGGTTTATTCAAAAGAGCCCAAACTGAATTTCTGCTGGTCGGGTCGAGATTGAGCATCTCTTCCGGAACGCCGACCTTGACTGCGCCGGATTGACTGTGTTGCGCTTGGCTCGCAGTGGCGGCAGGGCGCTGAATTCCTATGTCTACCTGCCATTCATTGAGTGCGGGTACGGGAAATGGGATTTCACGGGTTGGCGCGGGTTTGAAAATGTCCGGCATTTCCGGACGAGCTATATTGTTGGTTTCCGGGATGTTCAAAGAAATGGCGCCTGGAGACAGCTCCGGGAGGACAATTTGAGGAGGTGTTTGATTTGTCAGCGCCGGAGGCTGCATCATTGGCGGCGCAGGATCTTCGGCTTTGATGCAACGATTGTCCGGAGTGAGCAAAAGTCCTGTTCTCAGAAGGTCGGCAGCAATAGTGACCCACTGGCTGTGTGACAAGCCCATTTTTTCTGCAGTGTCTTTGATGTTGCGAGTGCCATAAACATTTGAATAAAACTCGGCATGAAGATGAGGGTCGCGAACCCTTGCTGTCCTTAGACGATGTTCCAGTTCGCCTTCGGCTAGCCGCTCCGGAGGTCTCAAAAGGAAGGACAATTCGTTAATGTAATTTGCTTCCAGGAATTCATGGTTCTTGATGAAAGCTTCTCCGCGTATCAAAAGATCAGCGATACTTTCTTGAACTGTGACTGTTTCGGGCTGACCACCTGGTTCGAAGCGGATGACGCCATCTTTCCAGATGAAAAGGTCCATGATTGCTTCAGAACCGACTGATAGCGGAGAAGTAGCGTGAACAGCGCGTCCCAGTCCAAACTGAATGCATACATTGCAATGCACCGAGCCGATAAACAGCTTGCCGGTGATTTCGTAATGCTCAGCTGCACGAAGCAGATAGGATATAGGCTTCTCTGAAAGATTGCCGTCGAAAGTCGTTGTTACATCTTGAGGTGGACCGCTCGGCGCCGGGCCTGTCGGCGGCGTCGGGATCGTCTTCATCATCTTGTCGATGAGGGTCTGCTTTTTCTTCTGTTGCTCGGTCATGCTGAGGACCCGGCGTGCCCGTCGAGTGATAAACCTAATGTATATATGTGCAAAAACATGCTTTCACAAACAATCCAAATCTTCAACTGCTTGTCTCTTTATCGGAAACTTCATAGGCTGCTTGCGTCGACATCTGGCGAAAAAGCTGAGAACTACGGAATATAAGAGAGGGCTCTGTCGCCTCTTGGTAGTGCATGTGGTGGCGAACTTTGTAAAGTACGCAAGCTTGCAGCGCGCATTCAGTCGGGCGGTCCAAATGTCGTTGCGCTATCTGAACAAGCCCTGTTCAACATTAAATCAGAGCTTTTACAGTGCTGGTTGTGTTTTCCCTCTGCCGATAACAGGCTATTTGAAGCCGGTCCATTGGTTATGTTTTCGGGTTGTAAAGGAGTTTGTGACAGCACTCTTTACAGCATCTTGTGGAGTGTATGTGAGAAGAAATAAGTATCTCCAAATCTCACGTCGACTCAGGTCACAAAAACTCAATTTCTCCACTCGAGTTTTTCTTTTAGCGCATTGCAAGAGCACCACAAGGTGTCGCGCTAGAGGGTGACCCGCTAATCGCTGACTGCGCCTGTCTGCCGGCTTGCTCGAAAGAGCCCGCTTTTCGCTTTTACAACATCAACAAACCGAACGAGAAGGACATCAAGACATGACGACTGCTCCTGTCAGCGCCGTCGAGAAGACCAAGCTTTTCATCTTCCGCGGCTTCCAGCGGTACGAGATGAAGGCCGGTGATTTTGTCGAGACCAATGGTTTCGTGAGCATTCCGAATACGGGCGAGGTTTTCCGGCTCGGGGATTCCGCCTTTTACGACGAGAAGGAAGCAAGGGAAGCCGCCAGAGCCCGTATGCAGGCATTCTGCCTCTAAGGTTCTGGCCACCGTCAACAGCGAAATGAGATGGAGATTGCTATGAACATCGACAAGTCTGGTTTCGACCGCTTCTGTGCCGTGCACGCTGAGCTGACGGCGCGGGCGAAGAAGTACTTCGAGGTGCGTGCCCAGCACTTCAATCCCAGCCTGCGGCACTCGATCGAGAAGATAGAGTTCAGCAGCGACGGCTGCACGATCACCTACCGCAGCAACCACTGCTCGAATTGCCGGGGCAATGACGAAATCGACGAGCTGTACATGTCCATCGAGGACCTGCTGGAGCTCAACGAGGACTGAGAATGAGCGGCGAGGAAGGAGCGTCATCGGGCGCCTCTTTCCTTGCCTTTTTGGCATTTGTATATTAAAGCGTATAGTAATATGCTCTCGAATGGGAAGAACATTTTCTTCATCGCGAAAAGTGTCATACAATGACTGCTCCGGTTTTTATGAACGCTCAAACGCACCTCAGAACGGAGGGACCGCATTGATAAGTGCGCATCATTGATTTGCAGAAGACGGCTAAAGAGCAGATTGGTCAGGTAGCGGAAATCCTCAACGTCAGTTTTCACGGGCATTGCCCAGATTATGAGGATATGAAGGACGCTCTCAAAAAAGTGATGGAATCCTTTGATGATCACCAGTTGAGTCGAATCGCTGTCGATGACGATGGCACTGTTCTTGGCTGGATAGGCGGAATTCGCATGTACAACGGCAATGTCTGGGAAATAGATCCGCTTGTGGTCAAAAAAAATACGCAGGGGCGGGGAGTCGGCAAAGCCCTGATAGAGGACTTCGAAGTCGAGGTAGGAAAAGTCGGTGCGCGCACGATCTGGCTTGGTACGGACGACGAGGATGGGCGGACCAATCTTGGGGACTGCGAACTGTATCCGGATGTACTTGGTAAGGCGAGCCGCATAGAGGATCTCGGCGGTCATCCGTTCAAGTTTTACCAGCGCATGGGTTTTGAAATTGTCGGTGTTTTGCCGGATGCCAATGGTTTCGGCAAGCCGGACATCTACATGGCAAAACGTGTGAAAACGACTGAGGAAGCAAAATTTCCTCGGTCTTTCGAAACCGGTTGCTCGCGCATCTGAGATCGGAAACTTTGCTTTTCTTCTTTCGGGCGGGTGGCGCGAACGCCCATCTCGAGCCCTTCTCTGTTTGTTTATTTTGTTTTTCTTCCGATTTCGTTTCCATGGTTTAAGCCCGTTAAGCTAAACCTCTTAGCCTTTGTAGGGATTAAGCTATGTGTTACTATCCACCCGATTTAGTTGCTCGAAGCCGGCTCGAACTTGCCGTTGTCGCAGAACGCAAGGTGAAAGCCGCCAGTCAATTCCCCGTCGTTTTCAAAAGACAGGTGCGTCATGGGCTCTTTCATTTATCTGGACAATAGCGCAACCACAAAGGTTCGCGATGAAGTATGTGAGGCGATGCAGCCTTACCTGTGCGACAAATGGGGCAATCCGTCCTCTCTTCACCGGCTCGGCTATCAGTCGAGAACTGCTATGAATAAAGCTCGAGAGCAGGCAGCGCAGCTCATCGGAGCCACTCCTGAAGAGGTGTATTTCACGCCGTGCGGAACCTTCAGCAATAATATGGCTCTTTTGGGACGCGCTCATTATGTGGAAAGCAACAATCTTGGTCGTCATCTGATAACCACTTGCATAGAACACAATTCAAGCCTCGGACCCGCCAAACATCTCAAAGAGCGTGGATGGAAGGTCACTCACTTGCATGTCAGCGACGAAGGAGTCGTTGATCTCGAAGAACTGAGAAGTCTCATCACGGACGAAACAAGCATTATTTCTTTGATGTGGGCCAACAACGAAGTTGGCACTGTTCAGCCGGTTGAAGAGATCGCCGAAATCGCAGCTCAAAGAAACATTTTCTTTCACTCGGACGCTATTCAGGTGCCGGGCAAGTTGAAAATAGACATGAGCAAAACTCCCGTCTCATCCCTTTCGCTTTCCGGGCACAAGTTCTATGCTCCCAAAGGCATTGGTCTTCTGTATGTTCGCAAAGGCATGAATGTCTCACCCATTCTCTTTGGCGGCGGTCAAGAAAATGGAATTTCTCCGGGTACTGAGAGCCTCTCCAATATCGTTGCCATCGGAGCTGCAGCGGAACTGGCTCACAATGAATTGGATGAGAACGCCGCGCATCTAAGAGCGGTACAGAAACTCTTGATCGACAAGCTTACGGCGCACCCGGCTGTGAAGCTTTCGGGCGCTTGTATGGAAGAGCGTTTGCCCGGTCATGTCAGCCTGATAGTCGAAGGCACTGTCGGCGAGCAACTCGTTGTAGAGGCTGATTTGAAGGGTGTCTGTATCTCTTCGGTGTCGGCTTGCAAGCAAGCTGGAAAAGACCCCTCGCACGTGCTTGCCTGCATGGGGATGAAGCACGAACAAGTTATTGGTTCAGCCAGAATCACCGCGGGCCGTTTCAACACTATGGAAGAGTGCGAAAAGGCTGCGGACATTTTGCTAAAGATATTCTCGAAGCGAGCCAATGCCGGCAATCCGGCGCCGGCACCCGCGGCAGTTTAACGGAATTCTGGTTGTCACATTCCTGTTTTTTTTCTTCTGTAGTTTGTGACAACGATCCTCAATCCGATCAACAAATGTTCTCGCATCCTGTGCAATCAAATGCCTGGTGATCTGCCGCCGGATGCACGAATTGACACCATATTCGGTGCCTCTAGCAGGGTACCGTTTATGGTGTTAAGCGTATACAAACGGATGATACTAAATGAGGTAATAGAATTGGTAGAAAAAGTAGACGGTGCGTAACTGCGGAGGGATTGGACCTCTCGCAGTTGCAGACCGTCAATCGGAGCATTTCTAAAGGCTATTGCTCCGTAACATGTTCAAAACGCATAGCAACCCGCTGATTGCTACAGCTTTAGCGGTTGTCGTTCTGCTTCTTGAGATTCGGGTCCCAGAGCTTCAGCGCGACGACTGCACCCAGACCAACCAGACCGAGCAGCCCGGTGCCGAGAACCGTTGCGATGGCGAACCAGGTGGGGTTGGACAGCAGGGCGTGGAACAGGTTCACGCCGATGACCGTGGTGATGAAGTAGGAGACGGAGCCCCAGAGATAGCGCTTGTCCGCAGCCAGCGAAGGGGGCTTGATTCCGGTGTTTCCCTGCTCGGCTTTCTTCTCGGCCACCTTGATGAACAGCTTGTCGATGCCCTTGATGGCCGCGTGGAATGCCACAGCAGCGACGGCGCCGCCAATCAAGGAGGCGATCAGAACATTGCCGACGAAGGTGTTGGCGATGAGAGCCGTGCCGGCACCGAAGACACCGCCGACGGCGGAGAAAATCGAGAGAAAGAACGCGCCGAAGATCCCGAAGAACAGACCAATGAACAGCTTTTTGGCGTCCATGTTGTTTTCCTTTGTGGTTTTAAACCACTGTGATGGTTTCAGCCCAGGCGAGGCTTTGACCGGGTTGGGCACCATAATTGGTACCAGTTGGCTTCGCATTCAAAGAAAACTGAAAATCTGATGCGAAACCATCGATGCATCACATGGTCGGCCGGCTTCCAGTCGCGCAATTGCGCGCTTGAGCTGCCGAATAGATGGCAAATGGAACTGGTTGGGGAAAAAAGGGCTGCGCTTTTTGGGAAAAAGTGAGAGAGATGTATTCGTGTTATATGGGGTCTGGACGTTCTCTTGCACTAGAAATTTTGTTGATAAAACCAATTCTGTCCGATGACGAATCGGTATAACCCTTTGCCGGCAAGCTTAAGCGGTGAAGTCAAGAGACCTTTCGTGGCTGCGCTAACTTCACTTGAGCAGGCAGGGTTAACTTAGTTAGGCCGGGCTTACCGCGATGGAAATAAAGCTGCGATAATTTGCTGGTTACCATCCGAATGCATCCCCATGTCAGTAATGCCAAGCGAGCAAGGAGCCGGAATAATCAGCAGCCTTACGCTGCAGATTCCCGCCAGCACGAGCAATCTGGGACCCGGCTTTGATGCGCTGGCATTGGCGCTGAACATATACTCGACGGTGCGTTTTGTCGTTTATGACAGACCCGATGTCAGCCAGCCGATTGTTTCATTGCGCGGGGCGATTGCCACAGTAAGCGACGCCAATAACCAGGGCAACCTGATTTACAAGATGCTTCAAGGACTATGGCAGTCAGATCCGGATTTGCTCAATCGAGTTCGTATTACTGTTACTTCCGACATCCCGCTGGGCTGCGGTCTTGGTTCATCCGGCGCGGCAATTGCGGGTGCCGTCTGGGCTTCTTACTTTCTGCGTGGGTTGGTTCCTACTCGCAAAGACATACTGACTGTCGGCATGCGCATGGAAGGTTACCCGGAGAATGTAGCAGCCAGTCTCATGGGAAACATGATCGTGTGCGGCAAGAGCCTCGATGATGACACGATTGTCAGCGAACAGTTGGACTGGCCGGACAAGTGGAAAGTCCTGGTGGTGGTGCCGCGTTATACGTTAAAGACCAATGATTCGCGCAAAGTTTTGCCCAAGATGGTCAAATTCGAGGATGCAGTCGCCAACTTGCAGCGCACTGCTTTGGTCGTTGCCGCTGTGGCGAAAAACGATGAAGCGTTGATGAGATCGGTCTTAGTAGATCGCCTGCACGAGCCGTATCGTGAGCAGTTGGTGCCGGAGTTGGCGACGCTCAGGAAAGTGTTGTCGGGTTTTCCCATTATGGGCTGCGTCTTATCCGGTGGAGGTTCCGCCATACTCATTCTGGTCAACCAGCGGTTCAAAGACGAGGTTTTGCAGGAGCTGAAAGTCTGGGCGGAAGCTCAGCCGCAGATGCCTGCTCTGCTTGATTTGAGTGTTGACAAAGAAGGGATGCGAGAAGTGTAAAGACCTCTCCTTATCAGGATCTCAGAATCAAAGACCATGTATGTATCACTGTAAAAGCACTCCCGTTACATTTCTTGGGATGTAATCCAGTGAGAGTTCTTGATAGAAGAACGACGTATCTTGTACTTCACTTCTTCTTGCAAATAACCCCAAACTCCTCCCCTAGTCAGCTTTTCCCACTCTGTGCGTGAAGAAATCAGCAGTCTTAGACTGTCTGTTCGATAGCCGGTCTGGATTGCGACTAATCGAGCTCTCAGCAGGAGGGCTGCCAAAATGAACATCGTCCTTGGACTGCTTCTACTTTGCGCGACACCACTTCTGGGCGCGTTTCTCGGCAGAAGGATACTGGAAAGGCGCTGGCTGTCTTCTCGGACGCGAGTCTTTCTGGCATCTACTCTTGCCGCCGGTCTTTGCTTTTGGGCGTACATGTACAGCCCATGGTTCGCTCTCATCGTGGCGCTGCTTGCTCTGTTCGTCCTTCGGGAAGGTCGAGCCTACAACGTCCCCAGTGGCATGGTCGTAGGCTCGGCACGCCCGCGTGTCTCCGACGGCGCCACCTGGGGTGACGTTCATCGGCGTGACCGAAACATCGTTCCGTGGTCCCGGAAAAGCGACTTGCATGAGATGCAGGAAGGCGCTCTGGGAAGTCTGGGATCTGCTTCAGGCAAACGCTTTGAAGCATATCCACCTGTCGTGCATCGTGACCGTCCGAAACATGCCAGGTTGGTTGTCGACAACGGACGCGTGCCGCCCAAGGGCGCCAGCGCCAAACGCGGTCAGCTCAGAAGCGTGAAGTAATCAGGTATTTTTGCCATCCGGCCAACTGTAGAGACCTGAGGGTCGTCGGAGTAATGCATGGCACCAAAAGTGTATGTCGCAAAGCGCGACTTTCTGCCTGAGTCGGCTCGCAAGAGCTTCCATATCGACGTGAAGAAGGGCGACCGAATGGTCGTCGAGAAGGAATACGATCACGGCGATATGTGCCGGCTCAACGGCAAACCGGTTTTCCTCAGTGAAGAGGACATCTACCGGTACTGTGAAGTGGAGAAAGCTGGAGGCGATGAGGCGCCGAAGGCCGACTGACACGAAATAACAAGAGACGAAGGAGAAGCCGCATTGCGGCTCTCCTTCTGTCCTTTAGCAAGCGAAATGGAGGTGTGCTATGAGCGAAACTCAAGCACAAAGGCCGCTCCTCGTTCTGGATCTGGACGAGGCGCTGGTGCATGCCGAGGAAAAGGGAAAGCCCCTCCTCGGTAGATCACCCGACTTCACGACCAGCGATTATGTCGTGTACAAGCGGCCACACCTCGCAGAGTTTCTGTCGCGGATGTGGAAGCTATACGACCTCGCCGTCTGGTCTGCAGCCGGTACGCTGTACGTCAATCGCGTCGTGGAGGAGATCTTCCAGGGTCACAGGCAGCCGCTGTTCGTCTTTTCGGGCGTTCGCACCACTCGCCGATTCGACCACGAGAGTATGCAGGCGTATTACATCAAGGACTTGAAGAAGGTCCGCAAGAGAGGCTTTGATTTGCGTCGCGTACTCATAGCTGATGACCTCGAGCGTAATGCCGAGCGCAACTATGGGAATGCGGTGTATCTCAAGGAGTTCAACGGGGAAGTCGATGATGACGAGCTTTTGCTCCTGGCTGAATATCTGGAGCAACTGGCCGACAAGCCCAATTTCCGCACCATAGAGAAGCGCTACTGGCGCGCTGAGGTGCGGAAGGCTCGGGCATCAAAGGTGGCGGAAGCTGCTGCTTTAGCTGTTCCTGTTGCTCCCGAAAGAGAAGAATAGCGCGTGCATCAGGAAGAACCTACTCAGTGGGGAAAGAAGGTCGTGACTGGTCCGCCCGGCGGACTTGGTTGCAGCCTTCTTTCTCTCTGTTTTATAAATCGAGTTATGATAAGAGATAGTAAATTGTTGAGTAATGGACCTTACCGATCGACTGATGGTTGATCCAAAGTTGTGGTTTTATCTGCCCGTTCGGGCCTGTTTTTGAGTTCGTAAATCCTTCGGCTGGGTATGTGACCTAAAGGTGTCGGTGAGTTTGGGAACGACACCCTAATGTTTCGCAGCGACTCCAGGGGCGTTCATGGATTTCGTTCTCACTCTCACTCAAGACAGTCGGCAACCGGTCTACAAGCAAGTATCAGAAGCATTGAAATTCGCCATCTTGTCCGGGCGGCTAAAGCCGGGAGAGAAGCTGCCGTCCACGCGCGACTTGGCCGATTCGATGAATGTGTCTCGTTTTACAGTCATCCGTAGTTATGAGGAGTTATCGGCTCAAGGTTATATTCAAACGACTTCAGGCAGCGGTACTTTCGTCAACAAAGAGATTCCTGGACATCTGGATGATGTGAAAAGTAAGGAGCTGCAACGCGATCAGGCGGAACCTGTTTTGCCGTCGGCTGCGCTTTCTGTGTATGGTGAGCGCGTGATGACCTGCGAGGAAATCGAAGATGCGCATGTAGAGCTTTTTGCCGAGCTTAACTATGGCGCTCCAACAGTAGATCAGCTGCCGCTTACCCGTTGGAAGGAGATGCTCTACAGGGCAACGCGATTTCAAGACGGCAATATGCTGGCTTATCACAGCGATCCATTCGGCTATATGCCGCTTCGCGAAGCCATTTGCAATTACCTGATTCGTTCTCGCTCCGTCAATTGCACTCCGGATCGAATCGCTATATTCTCAGGCGCACAAGGTGCGCTTGATTTGATGGGGCGTTTACTCATCGATAATGGCGATGCCGTAGCTCTGGAGAATCCCGGCTTTCCGGGCGCAAGGCGCAGCATGCTCACACATGGTGCCGAAATTATTCCTATTCCCGTTGACGGTCAAGGGATGATAGTCGAGCATTTGCAGTCTCTTGATCAGCGTCTAAAGCTAGCCTATGTAACACCTTCCCACCACGACCCTACAGGTGTTGTGCTTTCTTTGCCGCGGCGTATTGCGCTATTAGATTGGGCGGCGCGCACCGACTCGTTCATAATCGAAGACGATTACGATTCGGAATATCGCTATGGTGACAAGCCGATGCCTTCCTTGCAAGGGCTTGACGAGAACGATTGCACGATTTATCTGTCCACCTTCTGGAAAGTTCTTTACCCGGTAGTTCGAATTGGTTTTGTTGTTTTGCCGCGCCGAATGGTGCGTGTGGTTGGACGTGCAAAAGCCTTAATCGAGCGTGATTTCCCTCTTCTGGAACAGAAAGCGTTGGCCGACTTTATCGACGAGGGACATTTGGAGCGGCACATCAAACGCACCCGCGTATTCTATGCAAAACGCCGGGCGGCTCTTGTTCAAGCGGTCACTAAACAATTCGGAAAACGCATTTACATCTCGCCTGTGACCGCAGGAATGCATTTATTAGTGCGCTTCGGCGATGGCTTTGAAGAGGAAAAAATTCTCGCTGCTGCCCGCGCTGCACAAGTCTCATTAGTAAGCACATCACATCACTATGTAGTCAATTCTCGCTCTGGTGAATATCTGATGGGCTTCGCACATTTGCCCGAAGAAAACATTCATGAAACCGTGCAAAAATTCGCGTCGAATTTGGGAATCCAGTGATTCTAGCGTCTGACGTAATTGCGGATTGACGCGCAACCGCTTCCGGGTTGTCATTTGGTAGCGCGGGCGGGCCAGGTCGTTAACGCCGCAAGAGACATTTCTTCCTGAGATCTAAGACAACGTTGGTACATGTTTCTTGATCGAAGCAACCGTTTTGTTGAGTCTAATGTCTCCTCTTTTCCTCCAACATCACTGGTGCCTTAGAACACAACGCTCTCAACTGAACCTCAGCAATTCTCTTCCGCTTCCTGGGAGATTGGTTCTATCGCTCTCTGGCACTGAAGGTTAGAAACAGGAAGCTACAAATGGAGTTTCTCCATGCAAAAACCGAAAGTTGTCGTGGATAACCCTGTCGCGGCTAAGCCGTCTCGTCGCTCTCTGACTGTCGACAAGGGCGATTTAGAATGGGCTGCCGGCGAAGGTTTGATTTCTCAACCTCAAGCCGGAGCTCTCTGGGATGCGCTTCAGAAGCGGCACGCCGAACGTCCGCAATTCGATCTTGCGCATCTCTTCTGGTACGCCGGTGCCGTCCTCGTACTGATTGCCATGAGTTGGTTCGGTGCGGAAATGGGCGCGCGTTTCGGCGCACCCGCAGTTCTCGCCACTTCCGTCGCCTATTCGGCTGTCTTCCTGCTCGGAGGCGCTCGCCTCTGGTTCGGGCAGAATCTCAAGGTGCCGGGCGGCTTGCTCGTCACCCTGGCTGTAACAATGGTTCCAGTAGCCTTCGGCTCACTTGCTGAGACGATGGGCTATCCCCTCTCTGCGTATCTGACGCAGCATGGCTTCCAGTTCTTGCTGGAAGGCGTGACCATTGTTTCAGCGCTGATCGCGCTGCGATACTTCAAATTCCCCTTCCTGACGGCGCCCATTGCGGCGTCGCTGTGGCTGATGTCGCTGACCGCCGTGGACTTCCTTTTCCACGGTCAGGGCTCGTTCTTCGGTCTTTGGAATGAGCAGCTGACGGTGACCATGCTGTTCGGTATCGGCATCACCTTCATCGGTCTTCTGGTCGACGGCAAGCGCGAAGGTGACTTCTCCTTCTGGCTCTACCTCTTCGGTGTGAGCGCCTTCTGGTTTTCGCTGTCGCTGATGGATTCCAGCAGCGAATTCGGCAAGGCCGTCTATGCGCTCATCAACGTCGCACTGATGTTCACTTCGGTGCTTCTGTCGCGGCGGGTCTTCCTCGTGTACGGCTCGCTGGGCGTGCTGTATTACGTTGGGCACTGGATGTTCACGCTTTTCGCCGGTTCGATTGCTTTCCCGTTCGCTCTCACTTTCCTGGGTGGTTTCATCATCTGGGCGGGCGTGAAGTATCACAAGAATCAGGCGGCTATCGAGAACTCCTTGCTCACTCTTTTGCCGGCTTCGCTGCGCAACCGGCTGCCCGGTCGCGACTGAGCGTTAGCGGGCTTCGAAAAGTGCAACTTTAGTCGCACCAACACTGGAGGGAGTCGGCTTTGCCGGCCCCCTCCAGCAGCCTGGAGTAAGAAAAATATGAGTGCTGCACTCGTTTTCGGAGGTCTGTTAGCCTTCGTGGCGCCGATTCTCCTGTACGCCTTCTACTTTTCCGGCAGGGACGTGCTCTACGAAGGACCGGCTACTTGCCGCTCCTACACGAAGACCATGTTCGAGCATCATCGGCGCTATGCGCTGGTTTTCGTCGATGTTCCGGGGCATGGTGAATTTCTTGCCGAGATTTCGCACGCGCGTGCATTGCAACTCTCGCATATGACCGATGCGGTCAATGTGAGAGTTTCGAAGCGCCCTCTCAAGAGAGCCGAAATCGACAGCATCGCTTTCAGCGATGCCGCCCCAGAGCCCGCTGCTCCTTCGTATGATGGACTCGGGCTTTCCGTCTACTTCTTCCTGCTTGCGCTGCTGACGCTTCTTTGGGTTCCTTCCCACTACGAGGCTGGTTCTTTCGCGCAGCATCTTTCGCTGTTCTACTCGGCGCTCTGCTTTGCGGGCGCGGGATTCATGATCAATGTGCTGTCGGAGAAGAACAGTCAGACTGAACTTCAGCAAGCCAAATCGCAGCTGTTGTTCATTCCTCTCGGCTCCGGTTTCAGCGGGCTCTATGTAATGTGGACCCTGGCTGTAGCGGTGACTCTGGTGTGCTTCTGGCAGCCCAGTATCTTCATCCTGATTCCTGGTCTGCATGCTGCTTTTGCAGCCGGCTCCATTCCTGGAGTACTGTGGCGCAACCGCAAGCGGGACTGACTGATTCGGACACTGTGCAATCGGCTTTGCAGCCCTATTGCACAGTGTCCGAGTTTCCGCGTCTTCTTTCTTTTTCCGGAGAAGCAACTAGGCAATATAATAGAATCTGGTTTCTTTTGAATTTTACTCTTTCAGCAGTGCCGCCGTGTTTGCGATGATCACGCAGAATACACTGGTTGCGCCGGATGTCGCTGCAAAGATGTGCATCTTCAGCGGAAGTTCTTCTTTCTTCTTGTTTTGAGCCGTCAGTCTGGAGAGTTTGTTTTGTGTTGCCTGGTCTTGGTTTTTCACGAATTTGAGCAGTAATTCTTCAAATGCACTGCGGTTTTCCACGGCAACTATCAGTGACGTAATCTTAGTGCCTATAGCCTTTTTGGCAGGAATACCGAAGAGATCTTCAGCCTTTGGATTCCACAAATTCACCACAAGATTTTTGTCGAATGCGAAGACCGCATTTTGTGCATTCTCTATTATCTGGCTCTTGATGCGTTCGCTATCCTGTATAGCCATTTGTTCGCGTTTGCGCTCATCGATATTTCTTACGATGGCAAGGACTCTATCCGCGCCCACAAGACAGACTTTCGCCAGATGTACTTCCACCCAAATAAGCTTTCCGCTCCGGCTTCGCGTCAGCCAATCGAAAACCTGCGGTCCTTGTTCTCTTGCCAGGCGAATCTTCTCTTCAGCACCTTCCTGCGTGAATGGCTTTTCCCCACTGCTTATGGTGCCGACATTCAGCTCGCACATTTCCTCGCGCTTGTATCCGTACTGGTCCTCGGCCCGTTTGTTTACGTAGAGAATTTTGCCTGTCTCGAGCTCGTGGACGAAAATGCAATCGTTCAGCGAATCGAAAATTTCCCGATAATTCGCTTCTGATGAGCGCAACTGTTCTTCTTCGCGCGCTTTTGCCGTGATGTCCTGCACCATCGACATGGTGCCGTTGAAACTGCCGTCCGGCGCCAATAATGGCGTGTTAAGCCAGTTGCAGCGAATCGTTCGTCCATCTTTTGTGATGTTGTCGGCTTCGCCGTTGGCTGTCATATCGCCTTCTCTCAGGCGCGAGAAAATTTTATTGGTGACGTAATCTACGCGATCGTGCGGAATGATCAGGTCTCGAGGATGTCTGCCTACAGCTTCTTCTGCGGTGTAGCCGAAAATTCTTACGGCTTCAGGATTCCAGTAGATGATATTGAAATCCACGTCTTGCAGAATACAGGCGCAAGGCGTGCGTTCCATCTGCAATTGCAAGCGCTCGAGCAAAGCCTTCTCTTTCTCTTGGGATTCTTTTGCTTCTAACTGTGCGCGTTTCCACTCCGTAATGTCTTGCGCCAGACCGCAGGTACGATTGAGCTGATGACCGGAGGAGGAAATTGGGAATGTGCGAATCCATACCCAGGTAATATCACCGTCCGGGCGCAAGATGCGCACATGTTCATCGATGTTGTCGCCTGTTGCAGCCGACAATGCGCGGGTTACTTTTGGCTTGTCGTCAGGATGTATTGGATCAAGAAATGCTAGCGGTTTTCTATAAAGTGTATCTGCCGATTGCCCCCAGATGCGCTCATAGGCTCGATTGACGTAGAAAAGCTTGCTCAAATCCTGCGATGCGATCCAGAGCGCTGCCCCGATATTCTCTGCCAACTGCCGGAACATCAGTTCGGAGCGTTTCAGGTTGCTTTCCGCCAATGCGCGATCCGCTCTTGCGCCCGCTTCTGAAAGGGCTCTCTCGACGGCAAAGTGAATGCGGCTGCGCGGTCCTTTTTGCACGTAGTCAGTGACGCCGTGCTTGAGTGCTTCCATTCCTATTTCTTCGTCGAGAATGCCTGAAGTGAGAATAAAAGGCACTTCCGGACAAATTTCGTTTCTTAGCCCGAGGGCGGAAATGCCGTCGAATCCAGGTAGAGCGTAATCCGAAATGATTATCTGGGGCTCAAAATCCATGAGCGCTCGCAAGAAATCATTGCGGTTGGTAACTGCAAGCAAAGTCGATGAAGCGTCGATTTTGTCGAGTTCATTTTCTAGAGCAAGTAAGTCCACCTGCTCGTCCTCCAGGACCAGAACCCGGATGTGCTCGCCAACCATCGGCTTTTCACGTGTAAGCATATGCGGTCTCTGCATGGTGCGCAAACGACTGTAAGCAAGAGCGTTGTCTTGCTCGCGCTCCAGTTGATCCTCGAATGCGGTCAAAGCTGACTCTACCGATTGCGACAAGCCAGCCAGTCTCCCTTTCAGTACAAAATCATTAGCGCCCTGTCTGATCGTCGCCGTTGCTGCATCTTCGCCTACCGGGTCGGAAACTACAATAAAGGGAAGCGCATTGTGAATTTTGCGGACGTGATGCAGTGCGTCATAACAGTTGATACCGGGCAATGTGAATTTTGATAGAACCAGGTCGGGAACGAAATCTTCCAGCACTTGCTCGAATTGCTGCCGACTGGAAGCCACTCGGGCCATAAAGTCGAGACCGGCGCGATTCAGTTCTTCGGTGATGCGGTTTACATCATCGGGACTGTCTTCGAGTATAAGAATTCGCCAGCGCTCATTCATGTTTCTCGTCCGCCGCCGGGTCTGACTCTGCTGCCACGGTGGAGGTATCCGATGAATCCTTAGTGAACTTGACGCCGCTTGACCGAAGCAGGCGATGGTATTGTATGTGGTGCTGCTCGTTGGCAAACGACATTTTTCTAACCAGCCTCGCAGTTTTTTGCCGAAGCGCCCCTAAACAGATTGTATCCTTTCAGACTTTACAGCTATTCCCGCAGCTGAGCATTTATAAGCGCATGCGCCCGGCTGCTGTCCTGTAAGTGCTTCAGCCGCTCGCAGAGCCATTGCCGGCTCCATTTCCCGAGCCATTGGAGGCCGGATTGAAGGCAGTCGGGTCTGTTCCTCTGTCGATGCGCGTGCCAAGAACGATACTGGTTACAGTCTTGCGCACCCCTGGGATCTTGCGTATCTGATCTAGAAAAACATCCAGAGATTCCGTATCTCGTGTGCGAACCTTGAGCAATAAACTTTCTTCGCCGGCTACAGAATGCAGTTCTTCCACTTCCGCAAATGGCTCGAAAGAGGCTGGAATATCCATGCAAGCTACGCCTTCTGTCGTAACACGAACAAATGCCGTTAGCTTAGCGCCCAATAACTTAGGATTGAGTTTAATCGTATATGACTGGATCACCCCGAGTTGCTCGAGCTTCTTTACGCGGGCGTGCACGGACGGCGCCGATAGATTCAACAGATCAGCCAGGTCCGAGTACTTTCTTTTCGCATCCTCTTTGAGCGAGGCTAATAGCTTTAGGTCAATGTCGTCCATCCAAGTCACCGCGGGTGTATTGAAAACTAACGCTGTTCGTATTTGCTTTATATTTTACCACGTTAGGTAAATTTCGGGAGTGGCTGTTGTACGATGAGGCGAGTTGGCATTGCTGCCTAAGTTTGTTAGTCGATTGGCTGGATTTGCTTAAAAGATTGGCTGGATTTAAGGAGCAAGAACCGGAGTGCTGCCAACTGGCGGAAATAACAAAATACCGCTGGCGCTTTGGAAGGAAACCTCAAGGAAAGGAGACGCGTATGGCAGTCTCAAAACTAAAAATTGTACTTGCATTCATCGGCATCTATTTGATCTGGGGCTCAACTTACCTCGCTATCAAAATTGCTATCGATACTATGCCACCGTTTATGATGGCGTCTGTCCGATTTCTAACGGCTGGGCTGGGCTTTTTTGCCGTGCTGATGCTACTCGGTCACGAGCGTCCAAAGAGAAGACATTGGCTCTCCGCCTTTGTTATGGGAACTCTTCTGCTTGCAGCAAGCAACGGCAGCGTTGTTCTGGCGACCAAATCAATCTCTACAGGTTATATATCGCTCTTGATTGCGATGGTGCCAGTGTATGTGGCTCTGCTCGAATGGATGCAGAACCGCCAAGAAAAAATCGAAAAATTGAAGGTGTGCGGTCTCGTGCTGGGTACGCTCGGAATCGTTACTTTGATAGGACCACAGAATCTTTTGGTGCCTAATGGTATCAACTGGTTTGGCATAGCCATAGTTATGTTCGGCTCCATCAGCTGGTCGGTGGGGACAATTTATTCACGCAAGGTGGAAAAACCGAATTCCCTTATGGTCGGAATCGCCATGCAGATGATCTGCGGAGGCGCTGTTCTTGGGCTGGTTTCACTCGTAATGGGTGAGCATTCTCAAATCGCTAATCTGCATGTTTCGCTCAATTCTCTGCTGGCTGTCGCCTATTTGATCGTTTTTGGCTCTATCGTTGGTTACTCTTCATATCTATGGCTGCTTAACCATGTCAGCCCGTCAAAAGTTTCGACGTATGCATATGTCAATCCGATTGTGGCAATTTTTCTCGGTTGGGCTTTTGCGGGCGAGACGATAAGCGCGCAGACTGTGGCTGCCGGAGCGATCATTCTGGCTTCCGTCTGGCTCATAACGGCCGGAAAGAAAAAGGAAGAACCGGCCCCGGCTCTCTGCCGCGTCATCGAATTGAGCTCTGGCAAACAAGTATGCCAGGCGGCAGAACTGGCTTCTGCCGGCTCGAAAAGAACGCTGTAAAAGCTTATTCGGACGCCTGGTCGGATGACTTGATTTACTCGACGAGAGACACCGAAAATGGTGAACGGCTCAGGCTGTTCACTATTTTTGGCTAGGCTGCTTTTAGTAGTTTTGCACAATCATTTTGTGACCCTG
>CAZBOX010000037.1:0-31192 GCA_964493595.1 uncultured Candidatus Obscuribacterales bacterium
CACTGCCGCACCCAGCCAATTGTTGCTTCATAAGTAGAAAGGGAGATTGTTTTTAAAGCCATGTCTGAGTCTAAATCAACGACAGCCGCACAAATCAATCATGTGATCCGTGAATTCGTCACGGATGATCTGGCTGCTCTCAAAAATTGTTTTGTGGAGTTGCAGGAGTTCGAGAGAGAATTAGTAAGCCATCGCCTTCCCGGCGAGGAAATTGCCGAGCGTTATATTCAAGCCTTGCTGCAGCGAAAGAAAGACGGCTCCGCTGAAATCTTTGTAGCAGAGGTAGAGGGCAAAGCGGTCGGGTTTCTCAGTGTGCTGCTCAGCGAAAAGCTTGACGCTGATTTGAACGAGCCGATTGAGCTGGCATACTTGTCCGACATTGTCATCTTGAAAGAGCACCGCAAAGCCGGAATTGGCGAGGCACTGGTCAAACGTGCCGAAAAATATGCCATCTCTAAGAATGCTATGTATCTTTCCGCCAATGTTCTGGCTAAGAATAAAGGCGGCCGAGCTCTTTACGGGAAAGCCGGTTTTGATGAGTACGAGCTTCTCATGCTCAAGAAATTACCCACACCTTAGAGCTCAGATTCTCAACAGCCGGAAGTATTCCTGCAAATCCATTCTGGAAATACCTGCATTTTCAGGCGCCCAATGCTCATCATAAGATTTGGAAATGGGCTCGATATTGCGCAGGAGAAAAATGAGAAACGATTTTTCTCTCCAACCGGTCATCTCATTTGTGGCTGCATTATGCAGTTCTTGACGGCTGAGAAATCCGTCTCCATCTTGGTCGATGGTATCAAAAGTCTTAAGAGCGAACTCATGGATATCCTGGAAAGTTTGACTCAAGTTAATTCCGCCTGAAGGAACAGGCAGTTTTTTCCATGCCTCTGCACGAGGTGCAGCCTCGCAAGTTCCATCTTCATGAACTTCGATTTGCTCGAAGTATTCTTGCAAATCGACCCTGGAGATTCCTCTCTTGTCTGCAGCCCATTCCTCGGCATAAGCGTCGGCAATATCTTCTATGCGGCGAATCAGAAAGAGAAGAAATGATTTTTCCCTCCAGCCTGCAGAAGGTTCTGTAAAAGCATTTGAAAGTTCTGTCTGTGTTACAAAACCGTCGCCATCGGCATCGAGGCTGTCGTAGGCTCCGTAAGCGAAAACTTTAATATCGTTGAGAGAAGACTTAACAGAGATTCCGTCTTGAGACCTCATCCAGGCGGTCTGGGACTGCTCGGCTTTTTGACGCGATGTGCCTGACACTGCTGTCCCCTCTCCAATACTTCTATTATCGGTACTTGCCCGTTAGTATGCCATGATAAACAGCTCGATAACCCGCCGGGTTATAATAGCTAGCCTTATGCAAGATCAGGCACCTGTTGGGACGTCCGTTGACGCCGAGGAAATAAAGTCCGCTTCCACTCTTCTGAAAGCGGGGCAGCTTGTCGCTTTTCCGACCGAGACCGTATATGGTCTTGGTTGCGATGCTTCCAATCTCGATGCACTGGCGCGCCTCTACCGTGTCAAGGCAAGACCGGGCAATCATCCAGTTATTGTTCATCTCGCGTCAGTCGAGCAGCTCGACGATTGGGCCGAGACAGTCCCGCCTGAAGCCTTGGCTCTGGCTGAGAAATTTTGGCCCGGACCGATGACCCTGATTTTGAAAAAGGCTTCCCGCGTTTTGCCGGAGGTGAGTGGTGGTCAAGACACTGTGGGATTGCGAATTCCTTCGCATCCTGTTGCTCTTGCGCTTCTAAAAGAGTTCAATTCAGGTGTTGCTGCACCCTCAGCCAATAGGCACGGCAGAATCAGTCCAACTTCGGCCCAGCACGTACAGAGCGAATTGGGCGACTTAGTTGCAAAAGTACTGGACGGCGGCAGTTGTTCTGTGGGCATCGAGTCGACAATCATCGATCTGTCCGGCGCTAGACCTCGCATTTTGAGACCTGGGATGATCACGCTCCAGGAGATAGAAGCTGTTATCAATGAAGCTTCTCAAAGCAATAAGTCTAAGTCAGGCAAATCCAAGCCGGAAGATGACAGCAGTTCCGTCGCGCCACGCGTGCCCGGAAATCTTTCCAGTCACTATGCCCCCAACACTGGTTTGAAACTCTTTTCACATGCGAATCTTCCCCGCGCTCTTGCTACTGCGGAAAGTTTGCAGATGAAAGTATCAGTGATGGCATTTAGTGAGCCCATCAAGTCTTCGTCGATACTCGAATGGAAGCAAATGTCCGAAGAGCCAGCCGAATGTGCGCGGCAACTCTATGCTTATATGCGCCAACTGGATGAATCAGGCGCGGACTATATCGTCGTGGAAGAGCCGCCTGAATTGCCGGAATGGATGGGCATTCTGGACCGCCTGCGCCGGGCTGCCAATGGCTAATTTTGTTTGTGTTGTTTTGATGTTGAGGTCTCAAAGAGAGTCTTATGGCGGATTTAGGCAAGAAACTGGAAGGAAACGTTGAGGGAGATTTTTTCGTTGACTCTACATGTCAAAACATGGACATTTGCCGTCAACTAGCGCCCGAAAATTTCACTTATTGGCAAGAATATGCCGTGGTAGGCAAACAACCTGAAAATGAAAAGGAAATGAGCAAGGCACTACATGCAGTGCTCAGTTGTCCGTATGGTTCGATCGGGACAACGAATAAAGCCGGACTTGCTCAAGCGATGCAGGACTTTCCTCTGCATATTGATGAAGACGTCTATTTTTGCGGCTTCAATTCCCCGAAGACGGCGGGCGGGAACAGTTATTTTGTCAAACATAAGAATGGCAACTGGCTGTTTAACACACCGAAATTCCAGGCTCAGCTGGTCAAAAAATTGGAGAGTATGGGTGGGGTCAGTTATATCTTCATCTCTCATCGAGACGATGCCGGCGAATCCGAAAAGTTCGCGGCTCATTTCAAAGCTCAGCGCATTATCCACAGGCATGAAGTGGAATCTCAGCCTCATGCTGAAATCGTCCTGAAAGAAACGGAATCCTATCAGTATCAGCCCGACTTTGTCATTATTCCATCGCCAGGACACACTGAAGGGCACATGATGATGCTCTACAAAGACAAGTATCTGTTCTCCGGAGATTCACTCTACTACGATCGAAAAGAATCACGTATTGAGATCTGGAACCCGCTCTGGACCTGGTATTCATACGAAGAGCAGATCATGTCCATGGAAAAGTTGTTGAGCAAAGAATTCGAATGGCTCCTTCCCGTTCATGGACAGCGCGTCAAGCTTGAAAAATCAGAGATGGCAAGGCAGTTGCAGGATGCTATAGATAGAGCCTGGAGTTTGCCTGACCCGGAGGCTGCGACGCCTGAGCGCGTGGGTAATCTGGAGCGATATGCCAGCGAGCTCAAGAGCCTTAACCAACCGGAGTACGCAAAGCTTATTCAAGCGAAAGCCGACTGGTTGAATTCGCTAATCAAGTAGAATGGGTGTATGAATGAGAGCCAGAATACAGATGCAAATTCGGATTTGAACGAATCACCACGTTCTAATTCTGATGATGCTCTTTCTCAATTCCCGCTCACTGACAAAGCGGATAAGGTCAAACCGCCTCTGACAGTGGAGCAGAAGAAGAAAGTCTGGGTCCGTCGGATCATCGGCGCCATTGTTTTCTTTTCCATCCTGGGCTGCCTTGCATTGCTCGCTGCCGCTCAGGCGGTAACTTTTCTCTTCAAAACCATTCTCAGCCCTTGAATGTAATCTACAGTGCAACTGGGCATTTGCCGCCGGCTGAGACTTTGTAAACCAGCATTGCTGCCAGTTCTTCCATTGCTGTATCGGAAGGGTCGAATGTACACATATAAGTAATTGCTCTGGAAACGGCCTGGCAGTCATAAGGGATGTCGGCTGCTACTCCAATTAAATTGGCAGCTGTTTTCTCCAGATTTTTGGCAAGTTCCATCTGTCCTCTGTTCAGCCCGGCCCTGAAAGTTACAAGCAGAATGTTCTTGCCTTTTAGGCTTGTGGACAAGGTCTCGATCTCTCTTTTGTCAGGATTGACAGGGTAGCGAATTTCCTCAATCGATGGTTTCATCCCATTGAATTTCAGCTTCTCTTGAAGAAAACGAGCCAGCGGCAGTGAGTAACGGGGGTGAGCGGGTGCGACTACTGTGAGCGGTTCTTCCTTGATACTTTGAAATTCGCCCTGCAAAAGTGTTATTGCTCTTTGATAAATGGACGAGACACGTGCATTGTCATCTGCCAGCCAGCTTTGTATTTGTGCGATTCGTGATTTGTGCTCGAGAACAGGCTTTTCAGAGTTGGGGAAAAGCTTTTCCACGCGTTCGTTTGCCTGGCGGATGCGTTCTTCCTTTAATCGACCGCTTTTGACCGCCTCGATAATATGCTTGTGCGCCTCTTTCAAATCCGCCGCCGAAGAGCAAAGTAGAAGAACGTCGCAGCCGGCTTCCAAGGCCAGAAGCGCTGATTCTGCCAGACCGTACTTATTGGTGATGGCCTTCATCATCATGTCGTCTGTAAAAATAAGACCATCGAAGCCGATCCTTTGCCTGAGCACTTCCTCTAAGAGTTTGTGTGAAAGTGTCGCGGGTAGAGGCTCTTTTTCGTAGGCTGTCAGCCATACATGTCCTGCAAGCACAGCAGGAGAGAGTTTTGCACAGTCTCGAAAAGGTTTGAATTCCATATCTTCGATCGATTGACCGGAGCGATCGATGACCGCCAGCTCGGAATGCGAATCCTGTCCTGCGTCGCCATGTCCGGGAAAGTGTTTGATGACGGGCACGATCCCTTCCTGCATGAACGCTTCCAGCATCGCTTTTGCAAAACGCGTCACTGTTTCGGGACTGGAAGAAAAGGCGCGGGTCCCGATGATTGGATTTAATGGATTACTGGCGACATCGACGACGGGCGAAAGTACGCAATTTATACCGAGTGTACGCAACTGTTTGCCGTTTACGACTGCTGCCGTTTCGGCACACTTCTCGTTGTCTGTAGCAGCCAGGGCCATAAGCGACGGCAAAGGCGAGAGAACATCGTCAAAGCGTTGCACTGCTCCGCCTTCTTGATCGACGCATATGATCGGATTGAAAATCGACGAGTGGGAAATTTTTTCAACGAGCTCTGCCAGTTGCTCGAGGCTTTCTACATTGTCTTTGAAAATGCAGATACCACCTGCGGTGCCCGCCTTGAGAAGTTGTTCGAACTCCGCATCCAGCGACTTTCCGGATAAACGCCCGACAAGCAGCCGTCCTACAGCTTTTTCAAGACTTTGATCGGCGGTCACGGCGGATTTAAACCGTATTGACCAATTGATAGACTTCAACCGGCTTCTGTCTTCCCTTGACTGAGAACTGATTGACGTATTTGAATTGGAAGCGCTCGCGAGCGAGGTCATGTGTTACGCCGTCCACCCAAATTTCGCCGGCGTGATCGCTTGTGATCAACTTTTCCAAACGGAAGACTATATTGGCGGTGTCGCCCGTAATGGCTTGGCCAGCTCCTGATTGACCGAGAGTTCCTGCGGCGACAGGGCCGGTGGCCAGAGCGATGTCGACGACGAGCGGATGTTTTTTGAAAGGCCAGAAATTTGCGTCTTTAGCCAGGCGAGCCGTTATGGTCCTCATCTGCAATGCCGTAAAACAAGCTTGGTAGGCTTGCAAAGCGGCGCCTTCTTTTGAATCGTCGCCGCTCCAGTAGGCCATGATGGCGTCGCCGGCGATTTTTTCCAGCTGCCCATAATGCCTGTGGATTTCCTCGTTGAGAGCATCAAAAACCATCTTTTGAGCTCGCATAACCAGATCGGGCTCGGAAGCATATGTTTCCATGAGACCGCTGAAATCGACGATGTCTCCCACAAGAATCGTGGCATTGATTAAGTGAATGCGGAATTGTGTTTTGTCTTGCTCGTCTCTGTCTTCATCCATTTCCCTGGCGGCGTTGAAAGGCGGACTGACGAGCAGGTCGTACTGGGCAATTTTGACTTTATCGCCGCTATGAAGAATGTATTCTTTGCCCGGAGTAAGACGGGTGCCGTTAAGAGAAGTCCCATTCGTCGAGCCGTTGTCAATTAGAGTCCAGCCGTCAGGGGTGCAGCGAATCTCTGCATGCTGACCGGATACCTCAGGAAAGGGTAAAACCAGGCGGCGCTTATCTCCTGCGCCCGGCTTTCGACCAATCGAAAGCACTTCGCCTTCAGTAAGGTCTAGTGACCAGCCGTCCGGCGATTCTGGCAGCACCGTAATGGAGCCGGAAGTAGAATTTTTCCCAACTGAAGACAATGGAGCGCAAACCCTTGTAGATGCCCCAAAAGTTAGGGGCTCTATTAAATACGTTGTTTATTATAGCGATGGTCAAGTTGTTCTAACCGTCTCAATTTTGAGACGGCTAGAATTCTCAATACTTGATTTCGGTCGGGGCCCTATTTTGCGCCCACAGCCTTAGGCAAGTGCTTTTTTAGAGCGTCTACCTTATCTAGGCGTTCCCACGGCGCATCGATGTCAGTGCGTCCGAAGTGCCCGTAAGCGGCCGTCTTGCGGAAGAAATGTCCGCCACGTTCCTTGGGCATCTCATTCAGCTTGAGAGCGCGAATGATTGCAGCCGGGCGCAGGTCGAATACTTCTTTGACTATTTCGGTAATTTGCTCATCTGCAATCTTGCCGGTTCCGAAGGTTGTCACATGAACCGAAACAGGACGAGCTACGCCGATTGCATAAGCAATTTGAACTTCGCAGCGTGAAGCAATTCCGGCTCCGACTATATTTTTAGCTACCCAGCGGACTGCATATGCTGCCGAGCGGTCGACCTTAGTGGGATCTTTGCCCGAAAATGCTCCACCTCCGTGACGCGCATAACCGCCGTATGTATCGACGATAATTTTGCGCCCGGTCAGACCGGCGTCGCCGTGTGGCCCGCCGATGACAAAGCGTCCAGATGGATTGATCAGATAGCGTGTTTGATCATCCGGCTTGACATTGAGGTCCTGGAAAACCGGCTGGATGACATAAGCTTTCAGGTCCGCGGCGATGCGCTTTTGTATTTCTTCGTTGGAAGAAACGCCGTCGATTTCCGGGTCGTGCTGAGTAGAAATGACGATTGAATCGATTCTTACCGGCTTGTCGCCATCGTATTCGACAGTTACTTGGGTTTTTCCATCCGGTCTCAAATAGGGCAGCGTGCCTTTGTGGCGCACTTCAGAAAGTCGGCGGGCGATGCGGTGCGCTACCGAAATCGGTAAGGGCATCAGCTCTGGTGTTTCGTCGCAGGCATAACCGAACATCATGCCCTGGTCGCCGGCACCGATTTCATCTTCTTTATCGGAAGATCCTTCATTTCTATGCTCGAGGGCTTTTGTCACACCAGAGGATATATCCGGCGATTGTTTGTTGATTGCTGTCAGAACCGCGCATGAATGAGCATCGAAGCCGCCACCATGTTCGCCGGCGTAGCCGATCTCTTCTATAACGCCGCGAACCAGCTTTTGATAATCGATATTGGCGTTGGCAGTAATTTCGCCTGTCACCAGAACCAAACCGGTGGACACAGCGCATTCAGCTGCTACGCGTCCTTTGGGGTCTTGTGCCAAGATTGCGTCGAGGATTGCATCGGATATCTGGTCACAGACTTTATCTGGATGTCCTTCCGTGACGGATTCCGAAGTAAATAGATATCTGGTAGACAAGGCTGTATCTCCTTTGGATATGGCGACGAAGGTATTTCGAGCAGTTTGATTCTTGCGGAAACTGGCTCAATGCCGGGCAACGCTGCCCGTCTGCTTCGCCGACCGCGCCGTATGTTCGTTCAAATCAGGCAATGAAGCCATTCTTGAGAACAAGGCATCAGTCATGCTAACACCTTTTCGCCTGCGTGCTAGACAAAGGATTTAAAGATGCCGTGAGTATGGAGAAGACGCCTCACCAGTTGTCCTTCCTGGGGCTTAACGTTGCTGTAGGAAATATGAGCGAGAACGGCAAAGCATGCCAGATCTGTTTGATAGCAGTGATACGATATAGGGGCTTCGGCGAGAGTCTACCGAAATTTACCCCCGGAACAGGTTTGCTCGCCATTGCGTCAAAGCAATTAATCGTCGAGAGGAGTCGCCATGGCGACAGGCTATAGCCAAAAAAGCGATAGAGACCTTGTACTGGCTTGCCAGCGGCGTGAGCCGGCGGCATTTGAGGAGCTGGTCAAACGTCACCAACGCACTGTATATGCGCTTTTGTACCAATTGGCACCCGATTGGACAGATACTGCAGATCTTGCCCAGGAAGTCTTCATAAGGGTTTGGAGAAATATCAACAACCTGAGAAATCCTTCCTCGTTTCGCTCCTGGCTTACTCAGATCGTCACGAATATCTTTTATGACGAACTGCGTAAGCGTCCTCGCAAGTTGCCAACTGTCTCAATGGACGAAGGCATCGATGACGATGAAGGAGGCGAAGGCGCGACACGCGATATCGCCGACACATCCACGCTTCCCGATGAAAATGTTTTAAACAAGGAAGTCAACGAAGTTATCCGCGCAGCCATGATGAAACTCCCGGAACAGTTTCGGACGAGCATCGTCTTAAGGGAAGTGGAGGGTCTCAGTTACGAGGAAATTGCGGTTCTGACCAAGACAGAGATGGGAACCGTAAAGTCGCGAATCGCGAGAGCCAGATTGAAGCTGCAAGAGATGCTAAAGCCGTATCTCGAGAGCAGTAACTCGCAAGCTGAAATATCGGGGTGATCGGGGTAATGGTCGAGTCTTGTGAAAAGTACAGAATGGAGCTGTCTGCGCTGTTAGACGAACAGCTTGACAAGCAGCTCAAGACTGAAGTGGAAGGACACCTTTCGGGTTGCAATGATTGCAGCCAGGAATTAGAAACACTGAAGTCGCTTTGCCAGTTGATGTCCAAACAATTCGAGCCCGACAGTCTGGATATGCCAGATCTCTGGGCGAAGATGAAAGACCAGGTGCCGACCGTGTGCCAGGTCATGGATGAGGATTTATCTGCATATTTGGACGGCGAATTGCCGGCACCTGCTCAAGAGGGAGTGAATGCTCACCTTAAAGAATGTCCTGACTGCCTGGGCAAATTCAAAACGCTGAATGCAACCAATCAATTTATTTCGAAGGGGCTGGAATTGCCGGCTGACTTCAAAGTGGATGTCTGGCCCGCAGTCAAGTCAAGGCTCAATGAGGACTGCGCTCTTATTCACACGGAGCTGTCTCCTTATATAGACCAGGAAGTGGCGACCTTGAGGCACCGTGCCATCACTGCCCACCTTACTGACTGTCAGGGATGCAGAGACGAGTTCAACAGACTTTCCAGCGTCGGCGATGCCATCAGAGAACACTATAAGCCGGATATTCCGGAAGATTTCGATCTCTGGCCTGGTATCAAGTCACAGCTGCAAGTGGTGCCTTTTACACCAAGGGCCAACAACAATCAGCAGAAGAGCAAACCGGGTATGCGGCGCGCTTACTGGATGAGCGCCGCGGCCGCAGTGGTTTTGGGTATTATTGGTTTTGGTAGTTTTTGGCTAATGTCTCCAGGAACTTCCTCAATAAAGACTGTCAGTGCGGAAGACTACTTGATAGAATCGGCATTGGCAGAGCCAGCCGGCAGTGCTGAGGCGGTTCTCTATGAGTACTAAGATAGGTGTTGAGGTGGGTGGTCAGAACCGGTCTATGTACAAAGTCGCAAAGAAAGTAGTGCTAGTGATTGGAATGCAATCAGCATTTGTTCTGCCTGCATTCGCTGATGAGACCTGCTGTGTAGATTGGAATAAGCTCAATCTTTCGGCACAGCAGAATCAACAAGTTCAACAATTAGAAGCGCAGTGGCAGCAAGACTACAGTCAAATCAAACCGGCTATTGCCGACGAGCAGCGAAAATTACAGCGTTTGCTTGAATCGCATAATGCCGATCCGGTTGAACTGATGGCTGTGCAGCAGTCTTTGACACGTAAAAAAGAACAGCTCAATCAAGCTGCTACAGCCAATTATCTGCGCAAAAGGCAGGTGCTCAACGAAAACCAACAGCATCAGCTCGAGCAGATGATCCGTCAGAGAATCATCGCCAAGCAGAAGGAAATGCATCCCAATCAGCAGAATAACGAGATGCCGGGACGCTTGCAGGATTTGATGCAGAAGGTGCTGCGCAAAGACTAAGGCAAGTAGAACATTTTCCGAAAGGCGCTCATCGAGCGCCTTTTTTCATTTCCAATTGTCTGTCGTATGTCGTAAATAAGTTACTGACGATATCTGGTTTAACTTTTGCACTTTTGAAATGTAATAAGATCAGTTCAACACGAAAAACTAAATACCGGCGACCTGTGCAAGAAAAACACCGTCCTAATCCGGGCGGCGACAGTCCATTTTGGAGGTTAGCATGGCGAGTAAACGTCTAAACGGTCTCAAGGTAGTACTGGTCATCGCTCCGGATCAGTTTCGCGATGAAGAACTGACCACCCCTCAGAGGGCGTTTTTAGATGAAGGTGCGCAAGTTCAAATTGCATCGACGAAAGTCTGTGAAGCAAAAGGAATGTTGGGGGGCACGGCGAATGTGGACGTTGCTCTAGGTAATTTGCATGCCGATGATATTGATTGTCTGGTCGTAGTCGGCGGTATGGGGTCGCCGGAATATCTCTGGGAAGACCACAACCTGCACACTCTTCTCAAAAATCTCAATTCGCAAGGCAAGGTTCTTGGAGCCATCTGTCTTTCCGGCGCCGTGCTGGCAAGGGCAGGAGTTCTTTCAGGAAAACAAGCAACAGTCTATCCAATGCCGGAGTCTTTGAAGGCGCTTAAGGATGGTCACGCCACCTATGTCGAGAGCCCCGTGGTTCAGGATGGTCGAATAATCACCGCAGACGGCCCGCCTGCTGCACAAGAATTTGCCGAGACGCTTATCAAGGAGTTGGCTAAGGTTAAGGTTTAGCCTCGGGCGTTTCATAACTAGAGCGGGTCAGGCGCGCCGGATGGTAGCCTAGAAGTCTTTGCTGATAAAAGGAGACTTAAAGGTGATTTCCGAAAGGCTGGCAGGCCTTGTCGAGCGGGCAATTGACAGGGCAACAAAAGATGGAAAGTTAGGACCGCTCAAGGAGTGTCCGATTCCGGTTTTGGTAGAGCGCCCGCGTCTGCCCGAACATGGTGACCTTGCGGTAGGCACGGCGCTGAAACTTGCTGGTCTGGCAAAAATGCCGCCCATCAAAATCGCCGAGGTAATTGCCGAATACATAGAGAAGGACGAAGAAGCCGGCAGCAACAATATTCAGCGAATGGCGGTCGCTCCGCCAGGCTTTATCAATTTCCACCTTTCGACCGGTTGGATGGAATTGGCTCTGGCCAATATTCATGAGAAAGGCGAGAAATTCGGCGCACTGAATATAGGTGAAGGAAAAAAGGTCCTTGTCGAATATGTATCAGCCAATCCCACCGGCGATTTGCACATCGGGCACGGCAGGGGAGCGGTGTATGGCAGCTGCCTCTCGAATCTCTTCGCTTTCGTAGGATTTTCGGTAGAGCAAGAATTCTATGTTAATGATGCTGGAGTTCAGATTGCCCAGCTTGGCGAATGTGCGTGGGCGCTCTATCAACGGCTTCTGGGGCGCGATGTGCCTTATCCGGAAGAAGGTTATCCAGAGCTGTCTCTCAAGCACTTCCTTGAACCTATCGTCAGCGAATACGGCGATAAATATTTGAGCTTGAACAACGAAGATGGTCCCAAAAAACTTGGTGAAATCACCAAGATGACGATTATGGAGTCGCAAAGGAAACTGCTGTCCAGGCTCCATGTCAATTTCAACACCTGGTTTTCCGAGACCTCTCTGCATACATCTGATGCTGTTTCTTCGGTTCTCAAAGAGTTCGAGAAAAAACAGAAGAGCTATGAATCTGAAGGTGCTCTCTGGCTCAAGGCAAAAGAACTTGGTGATGAAAGAGACAGGGTTCTGCGCAAGAGTACCGGCGCCACGACTTACCTTGCCAATGACGCTGCCTACCATCTCGATAAATTCCGCCGTGGTTATGACCAGCTCGTGAATATTTGGGGGGCTGATCACCATGGGCAGGTGCCAGGTCTGAAAGCTTCAGTCAAAGCTCTCGATCTCGATCCGGACAAGCTGGAGATAATCTTGACTCAAATCGTCAATCTCAGCCGTGAAGGTCAGATGGTGAGAATGTCCAAGCGTGCCGGAACCGTGGTTACGCTTGAAGAAGTTATGGATGAAGTGGGTGTTGATGCCACTCGTTATTATCTGGCTGAATCCAATCCGCAAAATCCAATTAATTTCGACCTTGAATTGGCAAAGCGCACGTCGAGAGAGAATCCTGCATTCTACATACAGTACGCGCATGCGCGCTGCTGCGCAATTTTGCGGCGTGCTACCGAGGAGCAGGTAAATCAGGAAAGCGGTGCGACAGAAAAACCTGTCCTCACACAAGAACAGTTGGAAGAATACAGAGCTGAATACAGGACTAATCCGGAAGTTTTCAAAGCAGCTTTCGAGCCCGGGCACGAGGTCTTTCAATATCAGAAAGCGCTGGTGCAAAGACTTGATTCTTTTCCTGATGAAGTTAAGGAAGCTGCGCTTGCCAGACTGCCTGGAAGGTTGGCTAGATACGCTTATGATCTGGCCAATGAGCTGCAGAAATTCTATGAGGTGTCGCGCGTGATCACCGATGATTTATCGGTCACGAAAGCCAGGCTGGGACTGATTCTTGCTACACGGCAGGTTCTGGCTAACGCTTTGAAGATTATTGGCGTGTCGGCGCCGGAGCGCATGTGATCTCGTTTAATACCGGTCACTAATAAAAAACTGCGCTTCTATGGACGCATTAATTCGCTTTTGAGGCGGGCATAAAAGCCCGTCACATGCTTCCGTGTAAGGCACTCGGGTGCTAGGCTAGAAATAGGACATACCATCATCTTATTGGGAATCGGCTCAGCCGTATTAGCTTAGGGGACTTTTGATGGACATGGAAGATAAGTTCAGCCTGGAGCTGACTCAGGAAGAAGGGGTTCTTCTGCTGACCAGTGCGAGGCTTCTGGACAAGCTGGTTGCGGGCGTGACCATTCACTCCAAAGATCGAGACGAACTGATTAAAGACATCATCGAGAAGCTGTCGAAGAAAGTTGCACCGGCTCTTTCCGTAATGTCCGACGAACTGGCCGATGCGATAGTCGATTCGGTTTTGGGATGCGATGGAGAGGATGATCTGGATTTCGACTTGTCGCTGATTGAAAGCGAGTTGAATGATGAGCAGCATGAGCTGCAACTGATGAACTTCCCCATGTATGCCACTGACGAGACTTTGCCGAAATTGGAGAAAGCGCTCATAGATCATCGTATGGTAAAGGCTGAGTACTACAGCTTTGCCAGAGAGTCTGTTGACCGCATCACCCTCAATCCGCTCACCATTCTCAAGGAAGAAGGCCTCTGGCGGGTGATTGCCTACTGTCATGAACGCAAAGAAGTGCTTCTCTTTCGTGTGGACAGGATCAAACAATTAAAAGAGACAGCACAGCATTTTGAGACGCCCAAAGATTTTTCACAACGTAAACCCCAGCGCTACGCGACATACTGCTGACCTACTTATTAAGAAGTCAAACTGATACACTCTGAACTTCAGAGTTAATCGGCACGTGACAGGTTGGATATGACTTTCGCCAGCAAATTAAAAGAAAAAGGCGGCAAAATAGCCGTCGGCAGTGACCACGCAGGCTTTGTACTGAAAGAGAAAATCAAGAAGTTATTGACCGGCAAATCGATCGACTTCATTGATTTCGGCACATTTTCTGAGGACTCATGCGACTATCCGGATTATGCGCGCAAGGCCGCAGAATCCGTAGCTTCAGGCGAGTCTTTATGCGGCATTCTTTGTTGCGGCTCGGGGGTCGGAATTTCAATCGTTGCCAATAAAGTGCGCGGCATCAGAGCCGCACTCCTGCATGAGCCCGAAACCGCTGCTCTCTGCCGTCAGCACAACGATGCAAACATGATTTGCATGGCCGGGCGCACAATTAACGAAGAGTTGCTCGAGCCCACTATCGATGCTTTTCTCAATTCTGAATTCGAAGGCGGTCGCCACGCCAAACGCGTTGATAAGATAGAACAGCCGCGCAAGGGCGAAACAGAAGGAAGCTGGTCGAATCAGCAATAGAAAGGCGCCCGGCCATTATTCCATTACTTCTTGCGACCTTTTCCGGAACCAGCTGTAACAAGCTGCTTTTCGCGTTCTCGTTCGCCGGCGAATTCTCTTCTCCACACCGCAAAAGCACGTGCAATCAAATTGCCGTTATTGTCGTAGGCTGGCCCGACTACTGCTGTTTCCGGCATTCTCAATAACCACTCTCTTTCGAATCGGCTGAGAACCGAGGCAAATCCTACGTCTTCCAGGGCCTCTGCCAGCGGAATCCAGTTGCGTCTTGTCTCTCCATTACCGAAAAGACCGGCGATATTTGCCGCTCTGCGTGTTCTCTCGACGGGCTCTTGGAAGGATAAATCAGTATTGTACGAATTACCTACAAGCAGATAGTTTTTGCCCGGCCACGCCGATGTCCTCTTGTATGGAGTTATATCAATATGATTGAGCAGTTGGTTGTAACGCTCTCTGGCTCTGGCTTCTTCACGTTCGTCATTTTCAGCAGCAATACGTGTAAGCTTCACCAGAAGACGATTTGAATCTTCTTTTGCTGGCATAGAAGAGTTCTCCGAAATCTTTATTCAGTCACTCATTATTCATGCACTTGCAAGGCACTGCCTAAACTTGAAAAAGACAAATTCCATAGCAATTAAGATGAATTCTCAAAGCCTCGTAAAATCAAATATCTCGGTGATATCTGTGTGGCATAATCCCATAGAATCGTTTTTATAGGCAGCGTCATCTAGCAATGCGAGTAGTAGTTGCACCGTGTGCATACAAAGGTACGTTTTCGCCGACCATGGTGGCGCGGGCGATGGCAGAGGGCGTCAGGCACGCGTTGCCGGAAGCTGCAATAGAAATGATTCCCATCGCTGACGGAGGCGACGGAACAATTGAAGCCTTATATGCCGGCGCCGGGGGGAAAGTTGAAGAAATGCCCGTGCGCGGCGCTCTTAATGAGCCGGCCACCGCTCTGTGGTTGTCTCTCAATGACCTGGCTGTAATTGAATTGGCCAGCGCCTGCGGCATCGCCAAGCTGACTGGTCGGACACTGAAGCCGCTCGACGCTCATACCTATGGGCTGGGACAAGTAATCAAAGCAGTTGTGGATTTGCATCGATTTAAGAGAATCGTTGTTGCTGTCGGCGGAAGTGCCTCTACAGATGGTGGCGCCGGCGCTCTCACCGCCTGTGGTGTCAAGTTTATGGATGAATCCGGTCGAGAGGTTGCACTGGGCGGCGGCAATCTCGGAAATATAAGTACGGTAGATCTTCGTGCTATCAGCGATTTTGCCAGAGATGTTCGCATTGAAGTGGCGACTGATGTGCACAATCCGTTGACCGGCCCGGAGGGCGCGGCCAGGATTTTTGCGCCCCAAAAAGGTGCGCTAGAATCAGATATACAGCTCCTGGAGAGCAATCTCACTCATTTTGCGCAGGTGATTAGTTCGGCTACCGGTCGCGGCGACTGTCAATCAGCTGGAGCGGGAGCGGCAGGAGGAACTGCCTTCGGCCTGGCAGCGGCACTTGATGCAAAGCTGATTTCCGGTTTTGCATTCGTAAAAGAGGTTCTGCACTTGGAGAGCAAACTTGAGAAAGCCGACCTGATTATCACTGGCGAGGGAAAGTTAGATGGGCAAACAATTTCAGGAAAAGCGATCGGTGAGTTGTTGAAGCTGTCTAAGTCGTTGCGACGCAATCTGGTCGCCGTGCCTGCTGTCGTAGCCAGGGATACTGAGGGATTGAACGGATTCAAATCGATTGTCGCCGCCTCTCGCGACGACAAACTCGCCTCTTTTGATGATATCGCCCGTGCCACCACAGAAGCGGTCAGGCAGTGCCGGCAGGCGGGTTGACGTCTTGGCAAATTATCTGGCTTTTTTGAACATCTCGACAATGTCCGTCGGGACCATAGTAGAAGACACCACGGTGTTCTTGTCTGCCGGCAGGCTGGCAGCCGGCAATTGTTGATAATTGGCTGGTGCTTGCGGTTGGTATGACGCCGGTTGGACTTGCGGTTGTGATGCTTGCGGCATGCCTTGAGCAGCTCCGGCGCTTGATTGAGGCTGAGCCATAGGTTGTTCTTGTATTTGCGGCATTTCCTGAATGTGCTGGACATTCTGCACTTGTTGCGGTGCTGCCTGTGCTTCCATTCCATTGCCGCCGGTGAAGGCTTGTTGAGCGTCTGCAGTTGGAACCTGCGTTGCTGATTGAAGAGTTTGCTGTCCGGCTGCTTGAGCAGTTTGGGTGCCGGAAGCTGCTGCACCCTGAGCCAGGGTGTCTGCTCCGTCCATTCCTGGAATGGTCAATTCTTGTCCGGGCATAATCAGTCTTGGATTATCGCCAATGATCGAAGCATTTGCCTGGTAGAGTTCATTCCATCTGCTTCCGTCACCGAGCAGATCTTGAGAAATCTTCCAGAGGCTGTCGCCTGATTTGACTACATAGTTGCTGGCGTTATGAGCTGCAACATCCTGTCCGGGCAAGTTGATGGTTGTGCCTGGATGAATGAGATCAGGGTTGCTTCCCAGAATGTCTTTGTTGGCATTGAAAATGTCTTGCCATTTCAGTGCATCGCCAAGCTGATTTTTGGCTATATTCCAGAGGCAATCGCCGGCCCGAATCGTGTATTGAGTAGGCGTGCTTGGTGCTCCAATCGCTTGATCGCCGGTCAAACCGGTTGCATCTTGGGGTTGATTTATTGCCTCTGCAGAATTCTGCATCGATGATGCGTCTTTCGGTGCAATTTGGTTTTCTGCGATTTGCCGAGGTTTGAATTCTGTCATGGGCTTTGCAGAAGGTTTGGCAATCTGATGGCTGACGGCGGGTTTGTGATATTCGACGCCCGGCAAGCTGCGATGAGAGATGCCGTCTGTTCCGTGCCCGCCATGCGATCCGCCGGCTTTCAACTGGTGGCCTTGATGGTCCATGACCGGCTTAGCCGAATGTGCTGCATTGGCGGCTGGATGAGCTGATTTGGCGGTGTCTTTAAGAGAATCGAATGTGAGTTGTTTTGCCTTAAGACCTTCCATCTTCAAAGAAGGCTTGGCGACGCTCTGAGGTTGATTCCATTGTGAGCCGGAGTCGCCTGCCGCTTGCAGACCCTTGTCCACGCTTCCCAATGTCGGTCGGAAAGTTTCCGGATTATTGTTGTAGGCAAGCAGATTATTATTACTCGATGAATCCATTGAGGCCTGCGCGGCATCAAGCGATGAAGCGTCCGCTCCTGAGCCCTGACCCATTCTGTAGCTGACATTGTTGTCCGCGCTGGGCATCGAAACGTCGCGCATGCTGCCGGACGCGCTCAGTCCATTTGCGGACGAACCGCCAAAAGATTGACTGCCTACGTTCAATGAGGAAGGCATGTTATTGGAAAGCGGTACAGATTGAGAAAGGCTCTGATTGAGACCGCTGTTGGCGAGGGCCGGCTGCGAATTCATCGGCATGAAATTCGATTTGGCCGAGGCCAGCCCGGAAGAAGCCTGCAATTTATCGGAGAATAATCTCTGTGTGCCGCCCAGGTGCGATGCTAACTTTCCATCGGACAATTGTGGTCCCGAAAGCATCTCGGAATATCCTGCACCGTCCTGTCCGGACAATTTGGAACTCCACTCAAATTGCGGCTTATTCAAATCCAGTCCGCCGGAAACATTGAGCTTATTTACTGCAAAATGTTCTGGAGAGAAGTTTAGTTGCGGGGCTGTTGCAAATTTGCTGGCCAGCGAATCGAAGGGCATTCCACCCATGAAGCTGTGCGCGCCCATGCCGCCCATTGTCTGAAAGATGGGGGCGTTTTGCGGCAACAATGACATATTGATGGCCGAATGTTCCAGTCCAGGCATTCCGGGCATGCCCAGTTTTACCTGGGAGCCGATCGAGCCCAGGTGCGCAAATAAGGTGTGATCAAATAGCCCCGCCAGAGGTGAGCTTCCCAGGAAGAATTGACCGAGTGCTTCGAAGAAAGAGTTCATCAAACCCATAGCGCCAGGCATACGCATGATCAGTTGAATAATTGGCGAGATGGGCTCGTTGGCACCGGCAAGCGCCGCTACCATGGGGGTCGCATCCATCGGAGGGGGCGCCATTGCAGCAAGAGCCTGTGCTTCCATGCCAGTCGGCGCGGGCAGTGTGCCTGTGAATTCAATGCCTGAAGGAAGCGCTGCGGCAGTGGTGGCATCCATGGGCGGCTGGAATGAGACTTGCATCTGGCTCAAGTCCACTTGGCCAAGTCCTCCGCCGAGACCGGATTCAGCACCTGCACTGAGGCTGCCTTTCAGAAATTCGTGTCCGCCTGCTCCGGCGAGATCGGCGCCGGTGGCTGGACTGGAGAAGGATTGCGGTCTGAAATTCAGTGACATTGGTTGCGCTCTTTGTAAGCTGGCTCAAATGTACAACTGGCAGGCAGGCAAGTAAAGGCGGTTTGTGGGAAGGCTCCCACCTCTAGGCGACTTTCGTGGTGGAATTACGAATTTTTTTTGCTTTGCCTGTCGAAAATCTCACTTTTGGCACGCCAAGCGACTTCGATCTCAATACAGTGTTCAAGCGGTTAAAATCAAACGTACAAAAACGCGCAGATTTTAACTGTAATTGGTCGGCACGTGAGGACAGGGAGATATCCATGAGATTGACGGAGAAACAGGCTTTGCACATCTCTAGAAGAGCAAAGCCGTCCAGTGCCTCACTAGCCTTGCTTGGCGCCCTTTTGCTGGCCAGTTCGGCAGGGGCAGCCGACCCTGTAGATAAGCGTTTTGCAACGCTCAAGCCTCAGTCAGAATCGACCGCAGCGCCTGCAGTCCCGGCCGCCCCGGTGGTCAGTCCGGCGCTGCAGCAGGCATTGTCCGCCTATGCACAAAGTCCCGACCAGGCGGGCTTCGATCATGTGGTAAACGTCATGAAAGACGTGCTCTGCCAGCCTCCGCTGCGTGACCTTGATGCGGCGGTCATAGTTAAGAACCACCCGCAACTGGCTGACCTGGGCACCCGTGCTATAGACGCCGGCGGCGCCAAGGTCTGGGCTTTCAACAAATGCCCGTTTGCACAGACATGCATCATCGTTACCGGCCATCCTGCCGCTGTCGCTTTGCCGGGCAAGGCTCCTGCTTTTCCTGCTGCTTATTATGCCCAATTGCTGTCAATGCCGCAGTACATCTCGATTTGGAGTGCCAAGATAGTCACGAAGTCCAATCCCGCTCCCGCCAAAATCGTCAAAGTCGGAAAGGGTCGCAATGCCAAACTTGTAAAACAAGTGCCTGCTCCGGCTCCAGCTGCGGCTGCCGGTCCTAAATATCTGGTCATAACCGGCAATGACCGCTCTACCGGGCTTATCACTCTGTACGGACTGAAACCGACCGACGCCGGATGGGCGGCCGCACCCGAATTGTTTACTTCAGTGCCGCCATTCTTGCTTTCCAGCGTTCAGGGCAAGGCGTCATTCTCCGGTGCCGATATCGTCCTTGCCATAGCCTCTAATAAGCCTCAGGCTGAGAAGCCAGCTGCCGCAGGCAAAGCAGCTGGAACTGCTTCGGGCAATTACAAAATTGTTCTCAAGTTTGTAAACAGCAAATATCTGCTGGAAGGGAAAGCTCCAGACGAGGGTCCGGCGATTGTCGTGCACAATTTCCTTCAAGCTGTAAAGGAGGGGCGGCAGGATGTTGCTAAAGCCTGGCTGGCTGACGACCATCTCGCTTCGATTCCCAAATATCTCGGTCTTTACGGTAAGTCAGACCAGGTCTATAAGCTGGTGTCCATGTCTAATCCACTGGGGGGCGGTTCTCGTTTTCGCGTGATCACTTTCGGAAAGGACGATCTCATCATGGATGTCGGCATGATCAAGAAGAACGTCTACGGCAAGCCTATGTCTTATGTGGCTATCAAGGCTCTCTTTGTGGCTCCGCCTGATCCTTTTGCTAAAAAGCTCGTTGGCGCAACTCCTAATTTCGAGAGAATCGGCGATCCGGCCAGCCCCGCCGACTCAGTGTCTAATAAAAACGAGATGAAACAATAGAAGAAAGTCTTACTTAGTAAGAGATCTTGAAAAAAGAGCTGTCATTATGGGCATATAGAGGCTGAACTGCCTGATTGCAATGGGTCAACTCCGTGTCGTCATCGTCCGACACTCCTTTCCAAACTCTTCCTTCTCGTGATGACCAACCATCTGACGAGAAGACATACTTTGCACCGTCTCTTTCCTTTCTAACCTACTCCTACCGTGAGACTCTCTTTGCTGAATTCGAGAGGCTCGTGGAAGCTTCGAAGCAATTCGACGGGCTAATCATCGATTTGATGCAGACAGGTTTTTCCGTGCCTCTGGATGAGTTGGTCAAGTTTAGCCTCTATGCAAAAAGACTATTGAAGCCTCAGGGCGTCTTGCTTTTCGTGAAGGCGGATGGAGCAATCACACTGACCAAAGATGACCCGGGCGGTGGTTTGACCTTTAACGTCTATGACAGCCCATTCGGCATATTCGCGCGCCATCCCATGCTCGCCGATTATGTTTGCGCTACTGTCTCCGGCATTGACAGAAGACGCTTGCGCGGTGGCGGCAGTACGCTCGCCAATCACATTCTCTACACTTCCACACCCGTGCTAACCGATGCCGGTCGCAAAGCCAAGGAAGGCTTCAATTTGCCGGCTCCTCAAAGCTGGGTACTGCAGATGATCGATGATTATTCCTCTGTGGAGGCTATCACTCGTACGCTCGAGGAACGCCATCACCTGCCTGCTGACGAGACGCTGCGCATGCTGCAGGAATTGGAAGCGGAAGATATTATCTTTCCGGTTTTTTCGCGAATCCAGTTTCTTTCCAACTGCTATCACAACAGAAAGCCTTTCCGCCTTGGTCGTTACATGGTGGCAGCCGGCATTCTCAGCGAATCTCAGTTGCAAGAACTTCTGGAACGGCAGGAAGAAGAAGGCTGGGGAAAAGGACAAAAAACTTTTCTCGGTTTGCTTGCTGTCAGGCTTGGTTTCTTGAATACGCGCGAATTGGAAGTTCTGCTGGACGACCAGTATCTGTACGGTGGATATCACAAGAAGGCCGACTCCGAGGGGCAGGCTGGTCGAAACGTAGAGACCATGCGCGATTCGATGATTGGATCTCTGGGAGCAATTGAAGCGCCTGGATTGCTCCAATCTTTGTCTACTGCTCAGAAGACCGGTTTGCTGACTGTCGAGAATAGAGACAAGGCGCTCGTAGTCTCATTCACCAACGGAAAGCCGATTGCTGCCAAAATGAATCGTCTAAGGGGTGTAGAAGCGGTTACTGAGTTCGTTACTCAGTGGACTGAAGGAATATTTGTTTTCCGGGACAAAGGAACCTCCCAGGAACTGGATGAGAGTTGCGAGCTCAAGCGTTCTCTCGACAAATTGCTGCTCGATTCGGCTCTCTTCAAAGATCAGGTCAATCAAATTTTGGCTCAGCTGCCCACAGGGCGCAATACTATCCTGGAGCGAGTGTGGAATTTTGAGACTCTCTGGAATAAGCTTTCGACCAAGCCTCTCAAATATCTCGACGAAAGCCCGGTTACAGACAAGGATAAGCAATCGATCCAGCAATTGGCTAATTTGATTGACGGACTTTCAACTCTTGATGAGGTGATCAAGTCTTTCGACATCTGGCCGGGGTATGCAATCATCAAGTCTGTTCACTTGCTTATCGAGCATCGCCTCGTTAACGTTCAGCAGGCAAGCTTATTCCGTCCTCTATCAGTTTTCCAGCGCATTGTCAGTGAATTGCAGAAGACAATCGGTCGTGACGACAATAAAGCCCTTCTGCAAGCCAGCCTGCATTACGTGCATGGTGATTCGCCGGCTGCCTCACGCTTCCACATTGATCACGAGGGACGCGTGAGCGTCAACCTCGCTCAGGTGAAAACTTCCGGCACTCCTGTCTCGGCGGTTCTGCTCGAATTGCGCCGCTGGATGGAAGCTTATCTAGCCTACTGTCGACGGCAGATTGATCCGCATATAGTCGACAATGCGGTAGCCAAGATTGTCAACGGACAGCCTCCGCAGTAATTTTTTTAAGGACCCAACTCGGTCTTTAGAAACAGTACAATAGCGCTCTTGTTTCGGGCAGAACCAAAGAGGAAATCCTCGTGAAGTACAAATTGGAATCGGCTTCGCTTTCGCAATGCCAGAGCGATCTGGTGTGCGTGTTCGTTTATGCTAACGAAAAAATTGCCGAGCTTTTGAAAGATGTCGATGCGGCTCTGGCAAAGAAGGCCAAATCATTTGTCGACATGGTAAGCGCCCTTGCCGCTGAAGACGGATTTAAGGGAAAAGCCAATCAAGTTTTGGTACTTCCTACTTTTGGAAATCTGCCCGCTAAAAGAATTTGCCTACTGGGGCTCGGCGAGAGCAAAGATTTCACGACTGCCAATGCTAGAAAGTCCGCGGCAAGCCTGGTTAGGCGTTTGCCGGGCGAGAGCTTTCAGGGCGAAATTTCGTTCTACTTTCGCAGTGGAGGAACTGAAAAGGCCGCAGTAAAAAAAGCAAGCGTCAAACGGCAGAACAAATCAGCCAATAATGTCAAAGCCGCAAACACGGCTCTCGATGCTGAAATTGCCCAAGCAATTGTAGAGGGCATCCATCTTGCTTGCTATTCTTTCAAGAAATACAAATCAAGCAAAAACGGCGACGGCAAGAAAGAGAAAACAGCGCAGGCACTAGCTTTTGGCGGACTTTCTCTGACAGCGCGAGCGCTAGCCGAGGCTTGTTCAAAAGGCGAGGCGATTGCCGAGTCGACCAATTTTGCTCGCCGTCTTATAGCGGAGCCGCCGTGCTTTATGACCCCCAGTCGGCTGGCTGATGAAGCGCGTGCCGTCGCTAAAGAGTTTGCGCTGAGTGTTAAAGTTCTCGACGCCAAAGAAGTGGAAAAGCTCGGTATGGGTTCCTTCCTTGGTGTCGCCCGTGGTGCCAAGGAGCCGCCCAAATTCATCGTCATTTCATACGATGTTCCAAAGGCAAAGCGCAAAGTAGCGATAGTCGGAAAGGGCATCACCTTTGATTCCGGAGGCTTATCGCTCAAGCCGGCTCAGAGCATGGAGCACATGAAATATGACATGTCGGGAGCTGCTGCAGTTATAGCGACGATGCGCGTCGTCGGAAAATTTAAACCGAATTTCTCTGTCATGGCAGTTGTCGCCGCCACTGAAAACATGCCGGGCGACAATGCTCTGCATCCGGGTGACGTGATCAAGGCGATGAACGGCAAGACTATCGAGGTCAACAATACCGATGCCGAAGGCCGTCTGATTCTCGCTGATGCATTGACTTATGCTGTCAAGCAAGGAGCAGATGAGTTGATTGATATTGCCACGTTGACGGGCGCCGTGGTGACCGCGCTTGGTCGTGTCGCCGCCGGTATCATGGGCTCGGATCAGACTCTTGTCACTAATCTCATCGAGAGTGGTGCTAGAGCCGGAGAAAAACTCTGGCAATTGCCTCTCTATGATGAATATCATGACAGTCTAAAGAGCGATATCGCTGATCTGAAAAATGCCGGGGCTCGCGGAGAGGCTGGGACAGCCAGTGCCGCTATGTTTCTCAAAGAATTTACCGGCGGTAAGTCATGGGCGCATTTGGATATCGCCGGTCCCGGTTGGTTGGACCGTGACAGGGAAGAGTGCAACAAGGGCGGCACCGGATTCGGTGTGCGAACGCTTTGCCGGTATCTTGTCGGTTAGTCGATTTGCTTAGGTAGATACGACTTGAGTGATGCTGCGCATTAGCGGTATGAGCGCATCGGTGTCGCGTCCGTCGCTTAAGGTGACCAGAAGACCGCCGCCAAAATCAGCGATAACAAGGAAGCCTCGCGGCGTGCGAGCAACTACCTGGTGGACGCGATTGTGGCCGATCTTCTTAATTGCTGTCTCCGTGTTCATATACACTGCCAGTGCCCAGATGCCGATCGAGTCAGCTTCTACGTCTTGCGGCATAGTGTTGGCGATGAGCAGACCGTCGTGACCGATGATGATAGAACCGACAACATCCGGCGTTCCGCCGATGTGATGCAGCAGTCCTTGAATTTCCGACGCGGCTTCCAGCGTGAGAATCTTCATCTTCGTATCGGACAGATCAGAGGCTGTGAGCTTGCCGATCTTTTCGAGATCTTTCTGGTCCAGCAAGAACTTTCCAATCGAGGCAATTCTGCCGCTTCCGGTGTCACCGCCTTGGTCTGGCTTGGCGTCCAATCTTCCCAGACCCTCGATCTTGGGAGGCGGCACTGCACCCATCGGATCCTGTCCGGCAACATCGCTTATCGCTTGCACCGCTGCTGCAACATTGACCCTCTGTTGACCTTGATTGACTTGAGTGTCCTGGTCCTGGACTCCGAGATTTTCCGCGAAGATTTGGTTCA
Organism: uncultured Candidatus Obscuribacterales bacterium; assembly: GCA_964493595.1. GTDB lineage: Bacteria > Cyanobacteriota > Vampirovibrionia > Obscuribacterales > Obscuribacteraceae > QKMZ01. The sequence goes on from CAZBOX010000037.1 coordinate 24,458, forward strand.
TCATGGAGTCGTCCACACTGAAGAGCCCTGCGCCTTGCTGTGGAGCTTGAGGCGCTTGCGGTGCTTGAGGAGGTGCGGCTGCAAATTGACCTTGCTGTGGAGCGCCGAATGGTGCCGGAGCTTGCTGCTGTCCATTGAAAGGAGCCTGCGGCTGAGCGCCGAATGGCTGTGGAGCCGGAGCGCCGAATGGGGCTGGTGCCTGAGGTGTTTCGGGAGTAGGCATCGGTGCGGCAAAAGGAGCGCCGAACGGTGCGGGGGGCGTGCCTTGCGGAGGCATTCCGAACGGTTGTGGCGGCATCGGCGGAGTGTAATGCTCCGGCGGAGGCGGCGGTGAGGCGAAAGGAGCCGGTGCAGCTGCTTGCGGCATCGCAGCGAACGGCTGTGGTGCAAAAGGTGCTTGTTGCGGAGGCTGTGCTTGTGGCGGTATTTGCTGTTCGCCAGTGCCACCGACAGGCTTAGCCATTTCCTGGACGCCAAGATTTTTGGAGAAGAGATCGTCCATTGCCGAATCGTCTAGATTGAAAAGACCATTCGATTTATTCTCCGCAGCAGGCGCGGGCGCGGGTGCTGCTGCAAAAGGAGCCGGCGGTGCCGCTGCCGGTGCCTGACCATTGGCCGGCACAGCTGCAGGGAAGCCACCTGATGCGCCTGGGGTTCCCCAGCCGCTAGCGGGTGGACCACCAGATGCGGTGGCGACATTTTTCGACATTACAGGAACGATTTTGGGTTGACCCGCACCACCGGGTGCTGATTGCGGTACAGCAAAAGGATTGGCAGGTGCAGGTGCTCCGAATGGTGCCGGGGCTGCCGCTGCCGCGGGAGCAAACGGGACCGGTGGCGGAGCGCCGAATGGCTGTGGTGCTGCCGGCTCTGGTGCTGGAGCAGCGAAAGGCATAGGTGCAGGTGCGGGCGTTGCAAACGGTTGCGGCGCCGGCTCTGGAATTCCGAATGGTGCAGGCGCTGGTGCACCGAAAGGCGCTGGAGCCGGTGCTGCAAATGGAGCGGGAGGAGGCGCGGCGAATGGAGCCGGTGCAGGAGCCGGTTCCGGCTGCGGTGCCGCAAAAGGTGCAGCTGGAGCTGGGGCAGCATTTGCTGCAAATGGTTGCGGCTCAGGAGCGGGTTGTGAAAATGGCTGAGCTGCCGAATCCTGTCCTGGCAGCGGCGGAGCACCGAATGGCTGACCCCATGCGTTTGCGGCCGGCTCCGGAGGAGCGATCGGAAGCGATTTCATGATTGCCGGCTGCGGCGGACCTTCAGGTTTAGGTGCGGCGGGTGCCGGTGCGCCTTCGTTAATTCCGAGATGCTCGGAGAAAATCTTATCGATCTCGCTGTCATCGACGTTGAAGAGCGCTCCTGAGCCAGCCGGCGTCGGTGCCGGTGGAGGCGGAGGGGCAGGCATAGGTGCGCTCTGACCTGGAATGAATGCCGGCGGATTTATGTTCAATCTTGAAGGAGAACCTCCGGCCTGTGGTTGGGCAGCCTGTTCTACAGGTGCACCAAATTGACCGAATGGTTGCGGAGGCGCCGCGTCGGCTTGAGGCTGCCGGTGCAGCTGATCCTGTGCTTCAACTACAGGCAGATCCCAGCTCGAAGCGGTAATGCCCTGATCGGCTGGTGAACCAAAGGGATTTGGTGGTGCCGGCGGTGCCATAGGGGCGGGCGCAGGCTGAGGTGCCGCGGCTTGCGGCGCCGGTGGCGGTGAGCCCCAGGGAGCAGGCGCCGCCTGTTGTGGAGAGAGAGGCTCGCCGGGCAATTGCGCCGTCGTCGGGGTCAATTGTTGAGTGCGCTCTTGTATAGGAACATCCCAGCGCGGAGGCGGCGGTGAAAGTTCCGGAGCTTGTTGTTGGGACCGATCTTGTATCGGTATATCCCAGCGATTATCTCCTGTGGCTTTTGCAGCTTGTGCTGCGATTGGCGACGGAGCCGGTGGCGCCGGTTGGGCACCAGCCATTGCTTCTTGTTTCATGCGCTCCTGAATAGGCATATCCCAGCGCGATTCTTCTGAGGATTGCGCTGGAGCTGCTTGCCCTTCTTGGAGAACATTGGACAGTCTGTCCATGATGGAATCTTTGGGAATGCCTGTTCCTGCCACTCCGGATGGTGCGGCCGGTGCTTGCGGAGCAGGGCTGTTACCGAAGCCGCCGGGCAGTGATGCTCCAGGAAGAGGAGGCGCTGCCGGTACGGGTACTCCCCATGGGTTGTTAGCTTGTGGTGCAGGCGCGGGTGCAGGTGCAGGCGCCGCCTGCTCTTGCGTGGCTCGATTCTGAATGGGCTGATCCCAGCGATTTGCATCCGCGGCCGGTTGAGCGCCTCTGTCTTGTATAGGAGTATCCCAGCGATTCTGCGCTCCGCCAGGAGGCGGTGGTGGTGGCATCTGTGGTGCCTGGGCCGGCGCCGGTGTGGCGCCCCAACCTTTTGGCGCGGCCGGTGCATTAGAGACAAGAGTATCTGATCCTGGTGTGAACGCTCTCCAGGTTCCGGTCTCAATTTGCTCTGCGTCGACCGACCAGGCATTGCTCGGTTTAGGTGCCGGTGCAGGCGCCGGTATCGGCGCTGGTGCCGGTGGTTCTGGCTCGGGTGTTCTTGCTTGTTCGTTGCCCCAGGCATTGCCCGCGCCCGGTTGCCCCCAACCGCCGCCAGGCTGTCCACCCGTCGGGGTGCCCCAGCTGTCTGTCGGTTTTTGAGCTATCTGACCCCAGCCGCTGCCGGAGCTGCCTTGAGTGCCCCAGGCTCCCGAATTGGTTGCTGCTCCAGCCGGTTCTGGTGTGGGCGCAGGCACTGCTGCATTTGCGCCGGAATTAGGTTCATTTGCTGGTGAATTTCCCCAGGCCTGTGCCTGTTGCGGAGGCGTGGCCCAGCTGTCTGGGACGGCATTTTGAGCACCGCCCTGTCCGCCTTGGGCCCAACCATTAGCGTTCTGACCCCAGGCTGAATTGGCACCACCGGCGGCTGCTCCGCCACCCGGTGCGCCCCAAGGATTATTGTCCGGAGCATTTGCAGCCGGAGCGACCGGCTCTTTTGTTTCAGGAGTAGGAGGGGCATTCCAGCCGCCCTGATTGCCCGCTTGGCCAGCGGACCACTTGTCCGGACCATTGGACGGTGCACCCCAGCCGCCTGCTGCGGCAGGAGCATGAGTCTGCGATGCCGCCGGTCCCCCCGCTTGAATAGGCTTGTTCCAGGGTTGATCGGGAGAATCTAGATTGGGCAAACCGCCTGGCTGACCAAAGTTGGGTGCCTGAGTGGGAGGTGCGAACTGACTGGAGTCCGGATCGTTGGGGTCATCCCATGTACCACCTTGCGGAGGCGGGCCCCAGTCGGCATCGTCCTGTCCGTTGGCTCCTTTTGGAGGCTCGTTGCCCCAATTAGGATCGCCCCAGGCCCCGCCTGGCGCTGCACCAGGAGCTTTGAGACCAGGCATCGCCGGTGGTCCGCCTGCCGGACCGCCGCCACCCGGTCCGCCCCAACTGGCGGACTCTTGAGTCGGGCTCGTAGGTTTGCCCCAATTTCCCGCCAAATTCGGTCCACCTTCGCCCATGGCATTAGGTGCCGGCATAGGTGGTGGCATCTGCGGCATTCCACCGGGCATTGGTATGCCTGGCGAAGACTGCATACCGCCAAGCGCGGGAGGGCTCATGCTGGGATTTGATTGACCCGGTAAACCGGTCGGGCCATTGAGAGGCTGGCGGTTTGGCAAACCTGGTGGTTTCATCCAATTCGGCTCTTCCTCTTGCTGGCGGCCGCTGGCGTCCGGACCCAATTCGTCTTCAACAGCTATAGGCTCGTGTTCGCCGGTCGCGCGTTGCGATTCGGCAATCTTTCTTCTAATAGATTCGGCAAGTGTGAGAGGTTGATCGTCGGTCAGCTGATTCGGTCCGGCCATGCCGAATTTTTCGCCGAGCGAGCGAGTCGTGGATTGAGCCTCGCGGCTGTCCATCATCATTGGCTCAGACATGCCTTTGGCGATTGCCTTCAGTCTGGTCGCGGTGCCGGAATGATCTTCTGTTTGTTTGCCTTTCGCCTGTGGCGGCGCCATCGCCGGTGGAATTGAATCTTCGAATTGAGTTATCGGTTGATTCATCGGCTGACTGCGATGAGGATAGCGACTGCCGCCTGCGCCTACAGGCTCCATATCCATATCCATGCCTGGAGGCATCGTGTCTTTCTTGCCGCGACCACCGCCTCTTTGCTCCTGGGGAGCTTTCTTGTCGGACTTGTCTTTGCCCTTGAACATATTGCCGAATACGGCAAAAGGTGAGGCTTTCTGCTCGGGCAGATCTTCCATGATTGCTCGTGCTAGCGCTTCTGGTTGAGGTGGCGTCAAATCATCAGGTAGTTGAACGTCGTCGGCAGCAAGCAGAACTTGTTGAATTTGATGGTGAAACTTAGCGCATGATTCGCAAGTCTCCAGGTGGGCGGACAGCATACGCTCGTCCTGCGCCTGCAGATCCATATCGAATCGTTGTTGAATTAAATGTCGGAATCGACTGCAATTCATTATCAGTTACCGCGCTCTCTAAAGAACTATCCCCTGCCAAGGCATTTAACTATTTGCACTCTTGCTCTATAGAGCCACGCCTGTATGGTTTCTTTCGGTTGGTGCAGAACCGAACCCATTTGTTCGTAAGTCAGATCGAGTTGATGGCGCAGCATGAAAACCTTTTGCTGCTCCTCGGATAAAGTGCTCAGGCAGCGTCTGACGCGCTGTGTGCCGAGAATGACCGTCGTTTCCCAGTCCATATTGCCAGAGCCATCCGATGCCGGGTCAGTTCTTGCGCCGGGTGGCAATGGACCCGTGTATTGCGAGTGATACTCTGCGCAGGCATCGACGATAAATTGCGACACCCAGTACCAGAGAGGCATATTCACCTTTTTGGGGTCCGTATGCTTCAAAGAGGCAAAGGCATTGCGGAAAGCCATTATTGTCAACTGAGTTGCAGTCTCGGGATTGCCAGTGGCCATATAGGCGATGGCGTAGAAACGTTCCTGGTGGTTCCACACAAAGTCGTTTCTTTGCTCCTTATTGCCTTTCTTCAATTCGAAGAGGACACCGGCAGCTGCTTGATTGAAATTGTTCCGGGAAGGAAGGATAGGCATTCTTTTTCTATGACAAGACCGCTATAAATGCGAATACTGAAACAATAGCCAACAAACTGTCTGTAGCGGGACGTCAGGAGGATTTTATGACGCGACACGCGGCCGCGAATACTCCGAACCAGCAACTCTATGACCCGCAATGGGCGAGCTGCCGACCGCCAAGTAGCCACTTTTCCAGTTTACCTGATTCGGGCGGGACTCAGGAAGGATTTTGTGGGATAACTGGTGGGCTCAAAAACGCTTACGGACTGAAACAGACCTCCGTTGACAGGCGATAACGACTCATACCGCTAACATATGATGTACCACGTTACGCGCGTTAGTATCTTCATTCTGATAATTAGGAAGCTGGCTTGATGTCATTACCGGAAACACAAACTATCGAAATCAAGGTTCGCAACAGCGCGGCCTATACTTTGAACAATGTTGTCGCTACAGCAAGAAGCTGTTCGCCGCAGGATTTGAAGATTGCTGCCGCCAACGTCGACCTTGTCGCTGCGACCGGCAAAATACCGCAAGAGGTGACGGATTTCGTAAATTTTGTAATGACAGATCTCTTCACACTCTTGCATCGAAGTGGGCTTTACAACAGGCAAAGAGCTTTCTGGGAATCAATCGCAAGAGCGGTTAAAGTGACTGTCCAGCCAGTCACACAGGGCTTCTTTAAGAAAGAAGCCCTGCCTATGTATGATGTCCATTTCGAAGATGCTTCAGGCGGCACCACGCTTTTGGCCATGGTGGTGCAAAATCACGCACAATGGAATGAGCCGAAGTACTCGATTGCATATTTTAAGGAATTGCTGCACCGAGCTCAGCAACTGGACAAGAAGAGGCCTGTTCTGAAATCGGTCATGGTGGTGGCGCCCAAGCCTTTTTCCCAAGAGCTTTTCAAACACGTAGATAAAATATTGGGCGGGCCGAGCCTCGATCCTGTTTCCAGATTCGAGTCGGTTCTACAGACCCCCATAACCGTTCACCTGAATCTTTTCGAGTATGGAGTGCCGGCTCTCGACAGTGAGGAAGACGGGGACTCCACTGCAAACCAGGGAGACTTATATGAAGTAGAGCAGACCCCTAAGCCGGCTTCTTATGATTTGGAAGAAATAGACGACCCTGACGTAATTGGGGACGAAACTCTCCTGCATCCGGACGACATGAAAGCGCGGCAGGCTCGTTTCATCTTCAAGATGATTCAACCTGATGTCGAAAAGGCGCGAAAGAAGTAAGCAATTTAGAGCGGTATATTGCCGTGCTTTCTTTTCGGTCTCTCAATGCGCTTATTTTTTTGTACTTCCAACGCTGCGTGCAGATATCTTCTCGTTTCCGAAGGCAGAATGACGTCGTCAACATAACCTAGTTCGGCTGCTACATAAGGATTGGCGAATCTCTCCCTGTATTCTGCAACCAGTTCCTTGTGTCTGGCAGGAGCATCTTCTTTCAGCTTGTCCAATTCTTTTCGGTACAGTAGATTGACGGCACCGTCTGCCCCCATTACAGCGATTTCGGCTGTCGGCCAGGCAAAATTGAAGTCGCCGCCGACGTTTTTTGAGCCCATAACGTCGAAGGCGCCGCCGTAGGCTTTGCGCGTGATCACGGTGAGCTTGGGCACGGTGGCTTCGCAGTAGGCATAGAGCAACTTGG
>CAZBOX010000038.1:0-30911 GCA_964493595.1 uncultured Candidatus Obscuribacterales bacterium
CCTCATAAAAGAGGTAATCAAGATGAAGTGCCCGCGCGAGCCAGCAAATCAGACTTCTTTGCAAGCATTTCGCGCTTGACATCAGTCCAGTAAGTGACAGATTGCGCAGGTTTGCCAAGCTCCTGAAAACGGTTGAAAAGTGGACTGGTTCACGAATCAGGAAGAGAAGCTAGAGAAACGCCTATAACTCATTGGAAATAACAAAGGTATCCCTTGAAGAGCGCGTGATATTATCTGCGTCGCTTGATTTCCAGCCTTGCAGGCAAAAAACCTCTCGCAGAGCCAATCAGCGGCCCGGACCGATCTCTGAAAGCGGCAAATTCCCAGAGGACAGGTAAGCCTAGACTCGTATGTTGTTCAACAGCTTCACATACATGCTGTTTCTTCCGGCCGTCGTGGCTCTCTACTGGAGCATTCCGAATCGCTTCCGCACGACACTGCTGCTGGTGGCAAGCTATATTTTCTACATGAATTGGAAACCGGCATACGGACTTCTAATTCTCGCCCTCACTCTGATCAACTACTTGATCGGTCTGGCTCTGGAGAAATTCAGAGAGCAGAAAAAAAATATCCTGCTGGCCGGGCTGATATTCAATCTCGGCTGCCTCTGTTTCTTCAAGTACGCCAACTTCATTCTCGATTCGGTGTTCTCCGGATTGCACGGATTGAACGCCGTAATGTCGCCCGGGCATGCCGACAAATGGGCAAGCCCAGCTCTCAAAATCATCTTGCCGCTGGGCATCTCCTTTTTCACCTTCGAATTCATACACTACATAGTCGATGTCTACCGCGGCAGCGCCGCAGTGAGAAACTTCAGAGACTTCGCTCTCTTCGCGGCGTTTTTCCCATCACAAATAGCCGGACCGATCAAACGCTTCCAGGATTTTACTCATCAACTTCTGGAAAAGCCGGTCTTCTCCAATGCCAACTTTCGCGAGGGCATGTTCCTCATTCTGCAAGGGCTTTTCAAAAAAATCGTCCTGGGCGACAACCTGGGATACGTCGTCAACACTGGTTTCAACCACGTTTCGCGAATGGGCATTGTCGATACATGGATAGCGGTTGCCGGATTTACCTTCCAGATTTTCTTCGACTTCTCAGGTTATACGGACATCGGGCGCGGCTCGGCGTTGCTTTTCGGATACAAGGTACCGGAAAACTTCAACTGGCCGTTTCTCGCTGCCAACCTCACGGAGTTCTGGCGGCGCTGGCATATTTCTCTGTCGACATGGCTGCGCGATTACCTCTTCATTCCTCTGGGCGGCTCAAGGGTCAGCCCCAACCGAGCCCGCTTCAACACTATGCTGACGATGGTCCTGGGAGGACTCTGGCACGGAGCCGCCTGGCACTATGTTATCTGGGGTGCCTTCCACGGAACCGGCCTGGTTCTCTCCAAAGAGTGGACCGACTTTGCCTCACGCCATCCTTTCCTCAGCCGTCTGCGCCCACATCCGCTCTGGCACTGGTCCGGCGTCGCCATCACCATGCTTTTTCTATTCATGGCCGGCATTCTCTTCCGGGCCGAAACCATTCCGCAGGCTCTTAAAATCGCTCACAAGCTCGTTATTTTGGACTCCGGCGGTGAAGTGACATCGATGTTCTTGAACTCGACGCTGCCGGTCTCTCTGTCCCTCTATCTTGCTTATCTGGCAGTACGCTCACTGGGTAAGAGAGCATCGAGCAGCACACTTGCGGCCGCTCGCCACTATTTCGAAACATCGCTCGGCACTCAAATCGTCGTCTATGCAAGCGTCGCCTTCATAATTCTGGGCTTCGCACCGCTGCACGTCTCTCCTTTCATCTATTTCCAGTTCTAAGAGCCGCCAACAAATACCATGACACAGACCATCACACGAGCCGAAGAGAAGCAAGTCCTGCCGCAAAGCAGGAAGATGCCGCCTCTTAAAAAGAAATCGTTGATGCGCAGCGCGGCTGAAACACTGGCGGCCGCAACAGTAGCGATTTGTCTGCTCGAGTCATTCTTCAATTTCGCAGGCATCGGGCAACAAGAATTCTTTGAACCGGATCCGATTCTCGGAGCCAGACACATCCCTTCAAAACAAGTGACCTGGCGCATGGAAGGTCTTTCTCGCGACAGCTTCAACTCGCACGGGATGAGGGACTATGAGCGCTCTGTGGCCAAGCCGGCCAATACAACGCGCATTGCCATACTCGGAGACTCAGCAGCCGAAGGGCTGCAAGTGCCTCTGGAAGAAACATTTCCCATTGTTTTGCAAAATATGCTCAATCAGGAGTCGAAGAGCAAAGGCTCAGAGCAGCGCTTCGAAGTGCTCAATTTCGGTTGCGCAGGCTATTCCGAAGCCCAGGAAGTTCTGCAATACGAAGTACAGGCAGCCAAATTCTCCCCGGACATCGTCGTTCTTTTCTACAATCACAAGGATGCTGCTGAGAGCGTAATCGACAACAGCATGCGTTCAATTTCAGATCCGAAGCCCTATTTCTATGTTGCCGCAAACGGCGAACTGAAAGTGGACAACGCCATCATGGAAGCGCGCGCCGATGAGCTGAAATCAAGCCCTGTACTGGACTGGCTGCGCAGAAACAGTCGCATTTACGGCGTTATCAATCAAACCCTATTTTCACTCTCGATTAACGATAGACGGTTTGTCAAACTCAAGCAGTGGTTTACAAAGAATAAGCAGAACTGCAAAATTGCTCCGGCCAAATACCCATTGCAAAATCCAGACGTAGTCGGTGCCAGGCTGATCGAGCGCTTGAATGACGATGTAAAAACAAACGGCGGGCGCTTGATTGTAATGATGTTTCCCAACACCATTCCATACCCTGACTTAAAGAGACAACAAATTCTTTTCTCTTACCTGGCTAAAAAATACGGTTACGATTACGTCGATCTCTCAAAACCCTTTATCGCGCATAAGCGCAAGCAGGAGCTGATCATCGAATATCACTTCTCCAAGAAGGGTCATCAATTCATCGCTGCTTTGCTGAAACCATGCATCGATAAAGTTTTGAACGCCAGATAGAGACTGGAATCAATGCGGAGGCAGGGCCGCCTCATCGGCTGATTTGGCGGCTGCCAAATCTTTACGCGCCTCATCAGGCTTGCCCATCACCTTATGTATCTCTGCCCTCATCTGGTAGTAACTGCTCATGCCGGGCTGCTTTACGATTGCTTGATTGATGTCTGCAAGAGCTTCTTTCAAATTGCCGAGTTTCAAATTCGCTTTGGCGCGCAGAGAATAATTGCAGTCGTTGGGATGTGTTGTGATTACAAGGTCAAAGTCTTCCTTGGCGCGAATGTAGTCGGATTTATTCTTTGTGTGCTCCGCCCGCTCCAAATAAATCAGCGCACGTGCCTCCTTAAGCCCGGCGCGCTTAGGATAGTAAGAAATGATTCTGTTTTGATCCTTGAGAGCAAGATCGTATTTTTTGTTGAATCTGTAGTAGCGAACACGATTGATGAGAGCATTTATAGGCGGCTGCTTGGCGTGTTCGATCGACCTTGTGTCATCAAGAACCGCCAGCTCATATTCCATCATCGTTCTATAGATTTGGGAGCGCTGGTCGTAGTATTCGGAATTATTGGGGTCCAGCTCTATGGCGCGCGTAGTGTACTTAAGAGCCAATTTCGGCTCAAGCAAACCATGATAAACACGACCAATGGCAAACTTGATGTACGCTTCGTCCGGAGCAAGCTTGTCTGCTTTCAACAGGTCGCTCAGCGCTCGGCTCAACTCTCTGCGCACCTCGAATACAGTGCTTCTGAAGTAGAAATAGGAGGCATTCTCCTCCAGAGAGAGGGCCTTGTCCATGTCTGACAGAACCAGCGGGGCTTGCTTCAGAAGCCAATTGATATTGGCACGGATAAAGTATGCCTGTGCATACTTATCATCGAGTGCAATTGCTCTATTGACTTCGGTAAGCGCACGCTGCAGATCATGCAGGTAAAACAATGTGGTGGCGCGCTCGGTGGCATAAACCGGATTTTTCGAGTCGAGAGAAATAGCCTTTTCATAGTCTTTGAGTTCATTCTTTCGATCGCCAAGCACCCGATAAATCGCCGCTCTTTGCGCATATCTAGGTGCATCAGGATGTTTGCTCAGGGCCCGGTCGACATACACGAAAGCCGCCTTGGGATTTTTCTCCAGAATGAGACAGGTTCCCTTTAGCCCCTCGATCTCATAGCTTTGCGGCTCGATTTTTTCTGCCTGTGCAAGATATTCTCGGGCTTTGCCAACGTTTTTGTCTTTCAAACAAAAGCTGGCCATGGTTATATAGGGCTGAATGGACTTAGGTTCTGCCTCTTTCGCCTGTTTTATCAGAGCAAGCGCTTCCTCTTTGCGATTGAGATAACGCAATGCCCGTGCTTTGAGGCTGAGCGCCCGCGCCGAGCGCGGTCTTGATTTAATGGCCTCATCAAGGAGCCTGAGCGCCTCCTTGAAATGATGCTTTTGAATCTGGCAAGAAGATTCTGAAAGCAAGCTTTCGAATTTGGCATCTCGATTCGATTCCGAATCTTTTGATTCCTGAGAAACAGTTCGTGCGCATACACTATCAGGCAGTGACTGCCAGAAAAGCAGGGAAATCAGAAACAAGCAAAACCGTACTGTCAAATCGCAGCCAGAAAGTTCGACGTCAGAAATTACACTTTACCTGATTCTTGCGACATCAGGAAAGCGAGACAGGAGCAACAAGAGAACTCTTATGAGAAGGACCGTCTCTTAACGTCAGAACCTTCAGTCAAATTAGTGTTGACAGCCTGAGTCAAATTACCGCTCAGCAAATTATCCATAGCGACCTGACGGCTCGCTTCCTTGGAAGGATCATCGAAACTAGCCATAATCAATCCCAGATTGGCTCCCAGTCGAGCGTTATCATTCACGCCCTGGATAGCTACTTTCGGCAGAAAATCCTGCGCAGTATCTTTGTAACCGGAAAATGCATTGGCGAACCCGGTTCCAAGAGACTTCCAACCTTCTTCCATGTCACGGAATCCGACTTGCTCAATTCCCAGTACATTGGTTGGAGGCCTATCTACAGCCTTGCCTTCTCTAATAAGTCCGTCGCCAACTGCCATGAAAGAGACCTGCAGAGTTTAGTAAATACGAGCACACGCCGTGCCAGTTCATCAATTAGACCATGATGCAACAAATTGTCAAGCACATTTTATCTTATGCGCGCGCGCCGGCGGGCATTTCGGGCAATAAGTCGGAGATTGGGTGCAATATTAAATTTCCGCCGTCAGATTCAACTATTACGACGATATCCGGCCCGAACTCAGAGATAAATTGGCGGCACACACCACAGGGCCACCCCTCGCCGGCTCTGCAGAAGACGGCAATGGCCCGGAAGCGGCGGCATCCCTCAGATATTGCTTTGACGATAGCGGTGCGCTCGGCGCAAATAGACCCGCCATGCACTCTGTTTTCAACATTACAGCCGGTATAAATGTCTCCATTCTCAGCAAGAAGGGCTGCTCCGACGAAAAAATTCGAATGGGGTGCATAAGCATTTTCGGAGGCCGCCTTGGCTTGCTCTACCAGTTGCCTGCAGAGCTCCGGGTCGAGATTGAAAGGATTGGACATGGAAGATTTCCTAGAAGGGCTCACCATTCGGCAATAGAGTAACACCTGCCGAGCTGGGACTGTTCGCATAGGAAGTAGATGATTTAGCGGTTATTACAGCGCTTCGGCTGCCGCTCGAGACCACATCATCGAGCTTCAGCATGCCGGTATTGGGGCGCAGCTCGACGGGTCTGAAGGACGGGGCTGTTTGTGGAACACCTGTATTGGCTGGAAATTGCTTCGGAACCAGGGTGCCTGGATGAAAGTGAGAAGCAGGCGGATCGAGCGATTCTATAGAGTCATACGGAGTAGCCTGCGGGTGCTTCACGCCTGGAAATTTGCTGGCAATTTCGCGTCCTTGCTTCATACGCTGCTCATTCTGGAACATCGCAAAATTGTGGTATTCCTGCAACTGCTCAGGGGACAATGGATGCATTTTCAGCTCCGCCAGTCCGTCCATACATTTTTGCGCCAGGTCCTGATTCTCCGGCGTCCCTGGCTGGCAAAGATAGAGGGCATTGGAATATTCGGCTACAGCCTGATTTACGAAACATGACTGTTTGTATGCTCTAGCCAGATGGTAGTGCATCTCAGCATCTCCGGGGTTTTCTTTCACATGCTGGACCAGGCTGGGAAGAGACTGCCAGTGCTGACCGTTTTGATGCATATCCAGTATTTGCTGCTTGCGCATATCGGAGGCAGCCTGCACGTCGAACACCGAAGGTGGTGGCAGAGGGGGCCCGGCGTAATTGACTGATATCTTCTCTACACGGAAGGTATTCTGCGGCTTTGTGAAGATCAAAGACGTATTCGGACTAAACGAATACACCGCCATCGGACGTGCCAATTGGTCGAATCTGCGCAGGGGATTCTTGCCGAAAAGTTGCTCAACGTCCTGAAAATCCATCTCTCTGGACGCGTCATTGATCACGAAGGAAGTGGTATGTTTGCCATCCTGCTCGTCGCAACTGGATAGCTCATATTTAGGTCCTTTGCAGCCTTGCTTGTACCAGTAGCTTGTAGAGGGAGCACCGGCCTGACCAGCAACCGTGCTTGGCTTTCCCAAAACAGTCGAAAGATAGCTCTCATCAATCAATTGCGGATTTGTGGAGAGCTTTTGAATGAGCGCCAGAGTATTGTCATCCAAACCATTGTCGGCATAAGCAGCCGGCATCAGCATGGGAAAAGCGAGAAGGATAGCGGTTTTGAGAGCTGATTTGCAGCTTGGCAGTAATTTCATCAAACACTCACGGTCAACCCGCACGCCACCACATCTGGTGCAAACGGCAGGTTTTGAACAATACGCGCAACGCTTCCGGCATTATACTTATTCTTGACATCTTGGCAATAGCCAGAAGGGAAGTCATCCAAATTCTTTACGTAGTCAAGATAACTCAACTGCGAAAGCTGATAACAGTAGAAATTCTTGATTTCCAGGGCTTATTAAGCGTTTTCAAAGCTCATGAGTGGTATCGGTTCTAGCTTTCAAGAGATGCAATCGGTGAAGCTTCTATCCCGATTGAATATTTCCTCTCTTTTCGAACTGGACTCTACGAACAAGCCAATTCCCGCGACTTTTTGAAACCTCGTTTCTTCTCTCAGAGGAGCGAAATCGCACTGGCTTTTCGAGAATCACCCGCGGCCAGGTTTGGCCCTATGCATTGCGCAACTGCGCTCCGGCTGCGACATCGTGCCGCCCGAGCAGAAGCGCTCCCCTGGAGAACTCGAAATGATGACTTCTCAACCCTACGGCCCCAGCATCCTGTGGCTGATCAGACACGGTCTGAGCTTGTCTAATGTCGCCCACGAGGAGGCTAAAGGCTCTCAATCGGACAAGCTCGACATCGAAATCGCCAATGCGAAAGTGCCGCTTGCACCGCTCGGGCACGAGCAGGCATTCGACCTGGGACGCTGGTTCGCCAGCCTGCCCGAGGATGAGCGACCGGAAGTGATTATCTCGTCGCCCTTCCTTCGTGCAATCGAGACCCGCGATGATTGCATCGCCGCCTCCGGTTTCGACAAAGGCAAGCTCACATTCATCGTCGACGAACGCCTGCGCGAAAAGGGCTATGGCATTCTCGACAATCTCACCAAGACAGGCATCAAGAAGCACCATCCTGCCGAGGCGAAACGCTTCAAGCTGGAAGGCAAGTTCTACTGCCAGCCGCCCGGCGGTGAAGCCTGGGTGGACGTGCTCTTCCGCCTGCGTTCTGTGCGCGAGGATATCCGTGCACGTTTTGCGGGCAAACGCGTTGCCATCTTCGCACACCAGGTGGTGGTGCAGTGCTGGCGCCTGATGGAGGAGGAGCTCTCGGTCGAAGAACTTCTGCGCCTTGACGACGAGATCGGCGTGCCCAACTGCGGCGTCATCTCGTACCGGACAGCCGATGGTGCAAAGCCATTCGACTCGATGGTCCTCGACAAACTCTACTTCGTCGCGCCGAAAGCGCAGGCGATCAAATCAATCACGGCTGGAGAGACAATGAACAACTCCGAAAAGAAATCTCCGCTCTATCCGCCGATCGAGCCGTTCTGCACGGGGCACCTGAAGGTCTCCGACATCCACGAAATCTACTTCGAGGAGAGCGGCAACCCTGAAGGCAAGCCTGTGGTCTTCGTCCACGGCGGCCCGGGTGGCGGTACCTCGCCGAATTACCGACAGTTCTTCAATCCCGAGAAGTACCGGATCATTCTCTTCGACCAGCGCGGTTGCGGCAAGAGCCGCCCCTATGCGTCACTCGAGGAGAACACGACCTGGGACCTGGTCGAGGACATGGAGAAGCTGCGCAAGCACTTCGGCATCGAAAAGTGGCTGGTGTTCGGCGGCTCCTGGGGCTCGACCCTGGCGCTGGCCTACGCCGAGACCCACCCCGAGCACGTCAGCGAGCTCGTCTTGCGCGGCATCTTTCTGGTGCGCAAGAAGGAAATCGACTGGTTCTACCAGGAGGGCGCCTCCAACATCTACCCGGATGCGTGGGAGCCCTACTACGACCACATCCCCGAGGACGAGCGTCACGATATGGTAGCCGCGTACTACAAGCGGCTCACCGACGAAGACCCGGAAGTGCGCGTGGCTGCCGCTCGCGCCTGGTCCATCTGGGAGGGGTCGACAAGCAAGCTCTTGCCTGACCTCAACCTGCTCAATCGCTTTGGCGACGCCACTTTCGCCGAAGCATTCGCGCGCATCGAATGCCACTACTTCATCAACCGCGGGTTCATGCTCAATGACTCGCAGCTCTTGGACGACGTGGAAAAGATCCGCCACATCCCGACTGTAATCGTTCAGGGCCGCTACGACGTGGTCTGCCCGATGACCAGCGCCTGGGATCTGCATCGCGCTTTCCCGGAGGCTGAGTTCAACCTGATCGCGGACGCCGGTCACTCGGCCCACGAGCCCGGCATCTGTGCCGCGCTGGTTGCCGCGACCGACAAGTTCGCCAGCCTCTGACTGTCCGGCGGGGCGCAGCGTTTGCGCTCCCGCCCGTTCTTCATGAGGGAGAGCATTACAGCCCCCTCTCCAAATCGCTACTTCCAAAGGAGTACAGCTATGTTTAAGGAGCTCTTCAGAAAAATCATGGACGCCATCAACGGAAACAAGAAGTCCGCAGAGAAGGACTCGCCCAAGCCTGCCGCCACCGGCAAGAGCTCGGTTATCCTGGTCACCGGCGACGCCAAGTTCGACGCCGAAGTCTTGAAGTCGACCGTTCCGGTCGTCGTTCTCTTCTCGGCGCCCTGGTGCTCGTACTGCGAGAAGCAGGCGCCGGTCTACGAGAAGGTCGCCAAGGAAATGTCGCCGGCGGTGAAGTTCGTCAAGATCAACACCGACAACGACAAGGCCATCAAGAGCCGCTACGGCTTCCGCGGCATCCCCACCACGGGCGTCTTCATCCCCGGCACCGCCAACGGTGCCATGAAGCTGCATTCGGGCTTCATGCCCGAGGCGGCGCTCAAGGCGTTCATCAAGGACGCAACCAAGAAGTAAGCGGCAAGCACGCGTTCAGAAACATTCAGACGCGTGCAAGCTGCGCTTTCCGGCAACACGGCATGCAAGTCGAGGCTTGCCTGCCGTGTTTGCCACTGGAGACAGATATGTCGTATCTCGTAATCAGCACAAGTTTGAATCCGGAAAGTCGCAGCTACCTGCTGGCCAAGGAGGCACACCGCCTCCTCAGCCTGAAAGGTGAAGCTGAACTTCTGGATTTGCGAAAGGCGCGCCTTCCTCTCTTCGACGGCGGCAAATCCGCTCAGTCGAGAGCGGTGAAGCGCGTCAAGCAGAAGATCCAAAAAGCCACCACCATCGTTATCGCGGCTCCCGTCTACAACTACGATGTGGGCGCGGCGGCCAAGAATTTGATCGAGCTGACAGGCGATGCTTTCACCAGCAAGACGGTCGGCTTCATGTGCGCAGCCGGAGGCAAGGGAGCCCGCATGGCTTTCCTTGGTCTGGCTAACAGCATGATGATGGACTTCGGCTGCCTCATCATCCCCACCTTCGTCGTCGCCGACAAGGGTGCCTTCGAAGGCGAGCAGATCGTTGAGGCGTTTACCAACGAGCGTATCCAGATGCTCGTGGAAAAAGCCGTCAGATTGAATGGCGCCAATTTGAGCGAGAAAAGATAAAGCCTGGCACTGAGGGGGAGTCATTACCCGATGCACTCCCCCTCTTTGTCATTTTCAAGCTATTACTATAACGTTTAGTTTTTGCTCGAGCGAGAATTCGAATCAGCTTCTGTCGATAGTACTCAGCTGTTTTTCAACATGTCAGCGCAAAGACTGATGCAGTCGTTGCAAATGTATGAACGCGGTCCAGCCACAAGTTTCTGCACTTCGTTAGAGCTTCGTCCGCAAAATGAGCAGTCCGGCGGCGAATGCGATCCTTCTTCACTGATGATGCGTATCCATTTTTGCGCGAAGGCGGCAAGAGCTTCATCCAGAGTCAATTTATCGTCGACATCCAGAGCGGGATCGAAAGCAAGAAATCTTCTTTCATCGTATTTCTCGACAATAGAGCGCTGTTTTTCATAGTCGATGTTTATGCAAAAGCGCTCTGTAGAGTCGTTGCCTTCACCGTAGAACCCGTAGTGAGTCAAAAAGCCGTCTTTGTCGAATTCCGCATAGACTCCGGCTTTCTGCGTGGATTGCCAGGTGTTGGGAAGATCATCTTTGGTAAGTTTTTTCATTCTCGACTCTCATCCACCGCATTTTCTTCCGCTACCAGATCCTGGCAAAAAGCCACGCATTCATCGCAAATCATTGCAGCCGGTCCTGCCACTATTTTGAAAACCTCTTCACGGCCTTTATTGCAAAAACTGCAGGTCTTGGGACTGTGAGCCTTTTCCACGATGCTGTCGATCCAGCCTTCCAACCAATCGCACCAAGACCGTTCCACTTGCTCCGCATCTTCCGGATCGAATCTGCCTTCCTCGTCTTCAGGAAAGGCATAGCGCTTACGTCTGACCACACGAGCCTGCATATCCTTGTGACCGAGATAGAGAATCCATCCGCAGGCTGGATGTTCACCTGCCCAGTAATAGCCATATTCCTGCAGCTGTCCATCCGGATAAAAACGCGCCTTTAAGCCTTGTTCGGCAAAACTGGTGCTAAAGCCCTCAGGCAAAATCTCTTTTGTGAGCATTACCTGCCAAATTCCTCAAGAAGCGGCCAAACGAATAGCTTACCCGCTTGACTCTGAGAGCGGTTCCACTGTCGAGCGTAGTAGTGTTGATTTAAAAAAAAATGCGACCGTGCTATAGGTTCGAAAACCAAACACGGTCGCACTCTCGCGCAATTCACCCCGGCTCAGGAAAAAGATTTTTCGGCGAAAAATCTTTTTGAACTAGAGAGAATCCGGCGACACTATCGAGGCTTCCCAAGAGAAGCTGCGCGTGTCCGTCAGCCGCGGTGCAGCCACCCGCCAAAGGCAATCATGGACTGCAGCGAAGTCGGCAGCTTCTTGCCGGCAAGCAGATGTTCGACCCCGTCGATATCGAGCAGCCTGACCGAATCGGGAAGATCCGGCAGAGCAGTCAGTCCGGCTCTGGTGACGAAGAGGGTCTCCAAACCCGGGGGCAATTCCGGCAACTGCTCGAGCTGCTTGCATTCGCGAATGCAGAGAGACTTGAGAGTGGACGGGAGCTTGCCGATGCGCCTCAGGGAAGCACAGCGGTTGAGGCTGAGCTCCTGGAGACCTTCAGGAAGACCATTTACTTCGACAACGCCGGCATCGTCGAGATCTATCTTCTCGATACCGGACGGCAAGTCCGGCAAAGACTTGAGCCCGGTGCAGTAATTGAGCATCAAGCGCTTCAAGCCTTTGGGAAGGCGTTTCGGCAGCTTGGTCAGGGCGGTGTCACCGTAGAGATTGATCACCTCGATACCGTCCGGCAGCGAGACGCCGATATCGAAGAGGTTCGGACAGCTCCTCACAGCGAGGGTTTTCACGGAAGAAGGAATGGGGGGCAGCCGCGTCAGCCAGCCTTGTTGATAGAGGCTGAGGGTGTCGGGTTGCATCGAGAGATGATGAGCAAGCGCTTGGTAGGTTTCCAAATCTTTTGTCCTCGTCCGTTGTTATTGAGGTTTATGAATCGACTCTTTCTCACACAAACACACACACGCGTGAAACAACATGCACTGCCGGGAGTGCATGTCTGAAACAGTATCGGTAAGCAAGAGTGTTTCCTGTAGAGCCTGGGTCGCCTGTGTGTTTTTGAATAAGAGCATCTTGAACCTAGCTATTTGTGCGACACTGCAGCAACGTGAAAAGCTTGCAAGTACACATAAGGAAATGATCTTTTCAAAAATCTTTCGATTCGGGCGTTTGTTTTTCTCAAGAAGCGGAACTGAAAGTTCTTGTCCGGCCGGACTTTCCGGTTAGCGCAAGTCCTGCGAAGCTAGCGAAACTAGCAAGCACAGATTAGTCGCTTCATGATCGTTACTTACCTCTTTGTCCTTATTCGTCGAGCCTGCGATGAACTCTTAACCGCTCTCATTTAGAGCCTTCCGTGCTGCTTCAGGATCTGCAAAACAGCTTCGACTGGCAGCTCATGTCGGACATTTTCGTCGCGCCCCACCGTAGTCTGTGCCATGAAAAGCGCGTTTATAACCGCCTCTTCGACTGCTTCTGCTGCAGCTATGAAAAGGGGTGTCACGAACTTCGCGTTCAATTCCGGCAGATTCAATTCCACGGAAACGTCGCGGCGATCATATTTGCGAGTAGTGGAAAAAGCGATCACAAAATCCCCGGAGCCGTTATTGGCATTTCCTCCCGCGCGAGCCAACCCTAGCGCAGCCCGCTTGGCCACACGCCTTAACAACAATGGAGAGAGAGGGGCATCGGTGGCGACGACGATGCAGATTGATCCTTCGCGATGGCCTGCCACCGCTTCGACCGGCAGATGGCGACCGACAGACACACCATCGATCAGCAATTGATTGCGCCTGCCGTGATTGCAGTTGACCAGCGCTCCTACAGTAAAGCCACCCTCGTCCGGCGGAAGAAGGCGCGACGAAGTACCAATACCGCCTTTGAATTCATAACAGCTCATACCTGTGCCGGCACCGACCGCCCCCTCGAGAACAGGACCGGCGGTGGCGCCATCCAAAGCTTGAAAAACATGCGCTTCTTGCACATGCTTTCCGCGAGTGTCGTTGAGGGCGCTGTCATCACATTCGCCGACTACCGGCAGATAGGTATCATCAGTGATTCCCAGCTGCGAATACTGCTTAAGCATCCAGGAAATGGCCGCGTCATAAACGGCACCGACGCTATGAGTATTGGTCAGCAAAATCGGCCCTTCCAGCAGCCCAGATTCGGCCATCCAGTCCAAACCGGTTACAGAGCCGTTGCCATTGAGCACGAAAGAAGCCGCGCTGACCCGCTCGTTCCAGATGTCGGCACAGTGAGGAAGAATCGCTGTTACACCCGTCCGGACCGGGCCATGACCAGGCTTTAATGGGCCTTCACCTCTGATTATCGTCGAGTGTCCGACTTTGACACCCTGAACGTCGGTAATAGCATTGCCGGCACCGGGACTGTACGAGCCTATTTGCACACCCCATTCGCGAGCTCGCTTGCGCTTCATTTTTGACTCCCTCCGATCCGTGCACATTACGTTAGCAGAGCCGCATCAGCTGTGTTTTTACTTTTCAAATCCGGCAAAGTGGATGCCAAGCCCCAGGAACCTGGACCAGCCAGCATGCCGCTATAGCCTGAGAGTTGCCGCCTTTTCTCCTTACAACCACAGCCAAGATAGTCAAATCAGCTACCAAGGGTCTCTTGGCATCCACCTTTATATCTTGGCTGTGAATTTACTAGTCTCCTAATGTTCCTTTGATTCTTCTTCCAGTTTCACCCAATCCAATTCAAGAACTAGCCCAGTTCTTACATATCTCCAGCGCTAGACCCGAAAGAGCTCACACATCGAGCTAGGTTTCGGCACGCGCACATCAATACGACGGCAGTTTCTCTCCGTCGGGGAAGCCTTTTTCGCTTCTCTAACCTGCAAAGAAAGAGGTAACTATGCGCAAATGTCAATCCGCCGACCGCAACCTGTGCGCAGGTGGCGACAAGATCGCGGCGCTTTTCATCGACATCGACGGCACTTGCGTTGTCTGTCAGCCCTACTGGGACGGAGCCTTCACCGAATTCGCCAAGCTCATGCAACTCTGCAAGCTCGGCACTTTCGATGAGGCCATGGACGTCCTCAAGAAGGTCTACTACGGCAGCATGCCCATGCGCGGATTCGAGCGTCACCGCTTTGGTGAAGCCCTGCACGAAGCCTACAGCGAAATGTGCAAGGCCAAGCGTCGCAAGCTCGACCCCATCATCGTCGACATCTGCAAGAGCATCGGCAGCCGCCCGTTCTTCCGCAAGCCGGAAGTGTTCGAGCACTGCCTGCCCGTCCTCGCCCGCGCCCGGCACAACTTCCTTCTGGTCGCAGTCACCGTCGGTGACCGCGAGGCTCAGAAGTACAAGATTCGCCAGGCCGGTCTGGACGCACTGTTCGACCACACCATCATCACCAACGCCGAGAACAAAGCGGAACTGGTGCGTGAGGCCATCGAGGACATGGGCATCGACCCGGATGCGTCCGCCTTCATCGGCAACAGCATTCGCTCGGACGGTGCCGCTCTGTCCGAGACGAACTTCATCTACCTGCCTCTCGAGCTGAGCCTCAGCCGTCCCGGCGATGCGCTGCCCGAGTCGCGATTCCGCAAGTTCGACGCCAAGGACTGGCGCGAAGTCGAAGAGCGCGGCATCGTCCGCCTGCTTCGCAAGCGCCAGACACACATGGAAGGCACGCCCGGCGAGTCCGGCAACGGTCCTTTCAGCGAAGCCGAGGGCTGCACGGCCTGCGGTCGCTGAAGCTATACCGGAGCGCCTTCAGATTGCTGTTCGTGGTGCGCGCCCATCAGTGGCGCCACCACGGGCAGTGAGACAACCAGGAGAAAAACGATTTGAGAAGATACCACGAAGACCGCGGACTGATGAGCCGCCGCCGCAAGTTCTACTCGCATGTTATGCATGCAGAGGTCGATTCGGCTGGACGCTTCCGTAAGCGCAAACCGCTCGATTGCGGTCGCGCCGGATGCAAACTCTGCCACGGCGAAAAGCTCTACGACCGCCCTTCCGTGAAGGACCTTCGCGCTCAAGAAGCGTTCCGCTTCGACCTTCAACTGGTTCAAGCGCAGTAACGTTACGCCAGCTTTTGCTCGCAGCAAAAGTCGCAAGCAGAAATGCTTGCATCTGCCAGGCAGGAATGAGGAGTCCGCTCAGACGAACTCTTCTGCTGCCTGGTCAAAGAGGCCCAAGAAAGTGATTAACCTACTCGCCAGAATTGGCTTAACGGCTCTGCTGTTCAGCTACATCTTTCCCGCGCTCTTCGGCGCGTCCGTCCATTTCACCGGCAGCTTCTGGCCAGATGCCGTTCTCTACGGCGCAACATTCGCCGGCGTCTGCTTCTTGTTCGACCTGGTGCTGGCTTTTGCCGTCAACGTCTTCGGCATTGCCACATTGGGATTCGGGTATATCCTGGTCGGCATTTTCATGCTCTTCGGATTCTGGCTCATCCCAGCCATCCAGTTGCAGGTCTTCGCCCACTACTTCCCGAGCGTGTTTTCAATTGCCGATTGGGGTCACGCTATCCTGGCCGGTCTCTTGATCATGTTCGTAAACTGGCTGACGGCACCGGCAAGACCGAACAGCCGCCCGTCGAACTGACGAAAACTAAAGACTGAACCTGACAGAGCAGGAGACGCAAAACAGCATCTCCTCTCTGTCATTTTTAAGGACAATCTATACGACACATTATAGTATATTGACACAAACCAATCCAGCATTCGGCCATCGGCTATAATCGACCAGTTTCGCGCGGACTCTCGCGTTTCAAATCTGCCTTTTGCTGGAAGGTAAAAAGGACAGGCTCAAGGATGCCGCTCAGCAAAGGCGTCCAGATGCGCCGATTTTCCGTTATTGTCTATCCGTCCAAGGAGTAAAAGAATGGCTGACGTCCTCTGTTTGGGTGAAATTCTTGTCGACTGGGTCTCAACTCAAGTAGGAAAAGAACTGGATGAGGCTGCGACATTCACCAAGGCGGCAGGCGGTGCGCCGGCAAATACAGCCGTAGGACTGGCGAGGCAGGGCGTGGCTACCGGCTTCATCGGGCGTGTTTCCGACGACGAGTTCGGCAGATGGTTGAAAGGTGTTCTGGAAAAAGACGGGATCAACACATCCCTGACTGTCAGCGACCCGGAAGCTCAAACACGCATGGCTTACGTGGTGACGACGGCCTCAGGCGATCGCAAGCTGGCTGAATTCACTAAAGTGGCATGCGCTGACGTGCGCCTGCACGAGAAAGATTTGCAGCCTGAAGAGTTCGCTCGTGCCAAAGTTCTTCACTTCGGCTCTATATCTTTGATCGCCAGCCCGGCCAGAGAAGCGACAGAGAAAGCTGTAAAAATCTCTCGCGAAAACAATATGGTCGTTTCCTATGACCCGAACGTACGTCTAGGTTTGTGGCCTTCCGCCCAAGCCTGCAAAGATGCCATTCTCAGCACTCTCAAATGGGCGGACATCGTCAAAATCAATGAAGATGAGCTGGAATTCCTCACAGGTTCGCGCGATTTGGAAAAGGCAGAAGAGTTGAGAAAAGCTCATGAATTGCCGGTCCTCATCATTACCCTCGATTCGCGCGGTGCCTATGTCAGCAACAAAGAAGGCGGCAAGATTGTGCCTGGATTCAAAGTAAAACTGGTGGAAGCCACAGGAGCCGGCGACGGTTTCAACTCGGGTGTGATTACCGGTTTGATGCCGCTCATCACAGATGAAGAGCGGCTCAAAAAAGCTTCGGGCAAGCGGCGCCAATTGATCGAGCAGATTGATTTGAGCACATTGAGCCAGATTGTCGCTCGCGCGAATGCGATAGGAGCTATTACATGCACTCGGGCGGGTGCCATTCCAGCTCTGCCGACGACGGCGGAAATCGACGCTTTCCTTGCCGAAATGACCGCCAATACGCCCGCCTGACCAAAGCCGCTCAACACCTAGCGCAACCGGTTCATATTGACAACCTTCATCCTTGCAACCGGGCTGGCGCGCCTGATAAGGTCGAATCGTTCTCTTTTTCACATCCACCCGACCACGAAAGTCCAAGCCGCTCAGGTAGCCTTGCACAGCCAATTCGCACCCTTGATTGAAACCGCACTGGTTTCAAGGCATGCACCAGAGGTTGTCACCTGCAGTTGCTTCGAGTGAATAATTGCCGCCTTTTCCAAGACGGCGTAGTTTTTAGTGGAGACAAACATGTCGCTCTCGCTCTATCTTTTCCTGGCGCCGCTCCTGCTTGCCTGCTTGTTCTTTGCACTGGGTTGCGCCGCAGTGATTTCCTCGAAAACCGGCGGGCATCCCCGAACCAACTACTGGAACAAGATTTTCAGCGGTCTGGGCTATCTGCTTTTCACCGTCCAGGGCGCGCTCATCATGCCGTATCTCGCCAGCGGCCAGCGTTTTCTCATCCTGGGTACCAGCATCGTCTTTGCGCTTCTGGGCTTATTTCTGCTTAGCTGGGGTTTGAAGCTGCGCAAAGCGGCCAAGAACGGCAAGTAGCAGGAATGGACGCGCAGAAGAAACGTAAAGGCTGCGAAAAATATTCGCCCGCTCCGTTTTCAAGCGCACGGGAAATAGAGCCTGCAAACCGGCTCTATTTCCTCTTTTCCGACGCTCTACGATATGTTTTAGTGATGCTCGAAAAGCACATTCACAAGCAGCCTACCGAATTAACGCATTACAGTTTCATATGAAGAAAACCCCTATAATGGACGCATCACGAACCTTCCTGTTGGCAAGGGTTCTTGAAGAAACGACAACCGAGCAGGTGCTCGGAAAATCGAAAAAGTAGAGAGGCGCTATGAGAAAAGTTGCGACAGTTCAATCGTTGGTTTCCGCGTTCCTGCTTCTGGCATGCCAGGGCGCAGCCATGCAGCCTGTGTTTGCTCAGCTCAAACAGGCACCTCCGGCGGTAGCCACTCCACCGGCTGCGACAAAACCTGCTGCTGACAAAGATAAGGACAAGAAGGAAGACACCACCGTCGTCGTCCAGGAGTCCAAGCCGATTGTGCAGTCCTCTGCTAAGTGGCAAACCTTTACCGACTACATCAACATCAAGCAAGGTCAAGACACCGCACCACTGACGATGACTTTCAAAAACGGCTCAGAAACAGCTTTGCCGTTTGAATCAATGCAAATTTTTCTAGCCGGTAGATTGCTCGGCACAGAGAAGAATTTCAAGAGTCGTGTTTTGACGATGGATATGACCGGCGCGCTCGCTGTCGGTGGAACTCAGCTGATTATCAAGGCTTACGGTCCAACGGGCGCTTCGATGAGCTGGCAAATCACGACGCCGAAAATTTCAGTTTCGTCAATCGCGCCGAAAGAAGCCGGTCCGAGCGACAAAATCGTTATCAACGGCAAAAATTTCGCCCGTGGCGCTCTTGTCCAGATCGGCAAACAGTGGGCAAGAATCACTGATTTGAGCCCGACCAAATTGACTGTCGAAGTGCCTGCTGATATCGAAGGCGGCAAACAGCAACTGATCGTCACACAAGCGACTATCAAAAGCAAACCGCAAGATTTGACCATCAAAGCCGCGCCGTCCGTAACCGGCATCGACACCCTTTCTGCACCGCCCGGACAACCAGTCGGCATTACAGGCAAAGGTTTCTCCAAGAACGCATCTGAAAATGTAGTGACCTTCAACGGCACGCCGGCAAGTGTGACTTCCGCGTCCTCTACGCACCTGTCGGTGATCATTCCTGAGATGCACTTCCCCCAATGGGATGTACAGATAAAAGTAAAGACCAATGGTCAAGAATCGAAAGATAGCGTCAAGATGAATATTCAATCTCGCGTCATCGAAAACAGCGGCGTACCCGAGCAATAGAAGGGCAAATAAAGATACTGAAAGAGGAGGGCTTCCCAGAAGACGCCCTCCTCTTCGTATATGCACGACTTCCCGGCGCTAAGGCCCCTTCTCCACCGAGGAAGCCAAAACCATTGGTTTCTTCAATGCTTCACGATGGACGCAAAAGGTGCCAGCCGATGCTCCGTTGACAGCAACATTGATAAGCATGCGAGCCAGATTGAGGCCAAAACCCAATCCGTGTCCATTGCAGCCGACAGCGCAGTAAACACCGGGCAAGCCTTCATGCTCTCCTAGAAGAGGCAATCCGTCATTGGTAAAAGCCATCAATCCTGAAAATCGGTAATCGACAGGCGTTCCAGCGCACTCGGGAAAACGATTTTTCAGGTAAGACTCGAGGGCCTGCTGCACAGAACGCGTCACAGAGTCGCCAAAACCGCGCTCTTCATCCATGAATTGCTGGCGGCAGCCGCCCAGGAGCAGCCTGTTATCAGGCAACTGGCGGAAATACTCGAAGCCGTAATTGGCATAACAAATTGCATCCAGAGACTCCAGACGTTTCTTGAGAGGTCTTGTCACCAGTATCTGACCGCGTACTACATTCAGCTTCTCGGCCAGAGCATATGAGCCGAGAGCCGCATAGGCATTGGTGCAGAGAAATACCTTATTGGCGACAAGAGAACGCTTGTTGGTAGAGACGACAAGCTTTCCGCCGCTGGCGGTCTTTTTTACCGAGAAGACTTCTTCCTCTTCATAGACATGAGCGGAGCTCTCTTTGAGAAGCGCACGAGAAAGCTTTACGGGATTGATGGCAAAATCGCAGGGATTGAAGATAGCACCATAAAAGTCGCGCTCTGTCGGGTCATCGACATGAAATTCGACTTCAAATCCATCCTCTTTCATGAGCTCTGCCGACTGCCTGAGATCATCAAGCTCATCCAGAGAACTGGCAAGCAAATATGAGCCGCATTCGGCAAGCTCAAAATCATCATCAGTATTCTCTGCAAAGAGCCTGATCTGGCGCTGATTCTCTTCTGCAAATCGGAAAATCTCGCCGGCGATCCCCCTGCCGTAGAGCTTGACTGCATGATTGTAATAAGCCTGAATTCCGCGCAGGACGAAGCCGGCATTGCGTCCGGTCGAGCCGCTGCCGATGCGCCGGCTTTCGAAAAGTGCCACTCTCAGACCACGCGTAGACTCGCCGGAGGAGAGGAAATAAGCGGCGGCACACCCGATCATGCCACCACCTATGATGGCAATATCCACCTCATCCAGGATTTCTTCCCCGGAGGAACGCTCGTCTAGCCAGATTGACAATGTCATATTCTTGTAAGGGCGGTTGTTTGTGGAACTTTCACGCGGGCAGTATCGCGCATTACGTGATTGATGCCCAGGGACTCCGTTTTGTCATATGACCGCCGTCGCCCCTATATAATAAGACCCGGATTGCTTAAATCCGTACCAAATCGTGCCCCTGATCTTAAATCGAGTCAATCTTACTTATGATGCTGTCCGAGCTGAAAAGAGAAGTAGAAATGGCCGAGGAGCGCCTGGCGAAAGTCAGCGAATATCTTTGACCTGAAAAAGGTAGCAGCAGATTTGAAAAAGCTGCAGGAAGAAACTCTCGAGCCTGATTTCTGGAATGACAATCGTGCCGCCAAAGCGGTAACACAAAAAATGAGCCGGTTGGAAAACTCGCTCAAACAGCATGAAAGCTGGACATCGCAAATAAGCGATCTGAAAGTCCTCACCCAACTCGGACTGGAAGAGGGTGATGAATCTCTGGCGGCAGAAGTTGCGCAGGGACTCGACAAATTAAATAAAGAATTGGAAACCTACGAGTTTACAAGACTGCTTTCCGGAGAGTATGACGACTCGGCGGCCATTGTTACTATCAACGCCGGCGCCGGTGGCACGGATGCTCAAGATTGGGCGGAAATGCTTTTGCGCATGTATTTGCGCTGGGCACAGCAGAGAGGCTTTTCTGCTGAAATCATTGACCAATCGGCCGGTGAAGAAGCAGGGATCAAGAGCGCCACTATAAAGGTGGAAGGACCCTATGCGTATGGCTACCTTTCGTGCGAGAAAGGCGTTCATCGACTGGTGAGAAAGTCTCCTTTCAAGCAGGGCTCTGATTCCAGACAGACAAGCTTTGCTGCCCTGGAAGTCAGTCCGATAATGAGCGACATAGATGCGCTAGTAGAGATCAAGGATGACGAGATTGAGATAGACACGATGCGCTCAGGTGGCGCAGGTGGACAAAACGTCAACAAAGTCGAAAGCGCGGTGCGAATAGTCCATAAACCGACCGGCATCGCCGTCAAATGCCAGCAGGAGCGCAGCCAGCTGCAGAACAAAGCTCTGGCAATGGAGCTTTTGCGTTCGAAACTTCTAGCTATTCGCCAGGCTGAGCGCGAAGAAGAACTGTCCAAACTGAAAGGCGAAAATGTCCAGGCCACGTTCGGAAACGCAATCCGTTCATACGTTTTGGATGACCGTATGGTGAAAGACGTGCGCACCAAATGTGAAACCACTAATGTTGAGAGTGTATTGAACGGCAATCTCGACGAATTCATCAACTCGTATCTGCGTATGAGAGCGGCCTCAAAATCCACTTGATAACCGAACTGCGCGACACAACCTTTGTCTATAAAAGTGTCAGTTTTGAACCTCGATATAGGGAAAACCCCTTTACAACCTCAGGCCAGAAATCAGCACATTAAAACTGCCATTGAAAGCTCCGCTAACCGTTCCCTCTTGACATTTGCACCTTACAACCCCAATCAGTACGGGCCTCGAAAGCCGCGCGAACTATTGCCCCAATTATTAAGAAAACCAAAACGAGCCACCAGTGCGCTTCTTAAGCCCTTCTCACCAAAAATTACAGCTTTGAATGTACCCCATAAATAGCCTACTGCGGGGCTTCTTTTCGGTCGCCTGACAACTCAGGTTTTCCCCAGCAGTTCCTTCATCAACCGTTATCAAGTGGACAGGCGATTCGGATGAAAAGTGGCCCGGTTAGCCTTTCCTTTAGCTTTTCAGTAGGAGCCCGTCTTCTTATAGATCTTTATTTGGTGGTTCCATCCTTATTTGATACGGTCGAATTATCGTTTTGCATCCATTCGCATATCCCTGGAGTCCACCCAACCACCCGTCCATCCGTCTTCTATACAGGTTTCATTGGCTCAGCCCTCCCCCCAGCGTGTCGCTGTGTTGTAGACCGTCCGCCCGCATCAGTAGTTTTCCAAGACTGCAGAAGCGCCGGACTTGATACCACCCGTGACACCTAGGAAGAGAGATGAGTCATTGTTCAACCAGGGTGTACAAGGCGAGGGAATGCAAGGCATCAGGTTGATGGTGTAGTTAGAGATTCGCGCTGTTAGCAGGAGGTACACACGCTTCCTCTAATGGCGTCAATTTCGAACTCGCCTTGCCCGGTCCGTTTCGTCCATCTCAGCAGCGACCCTCAGTTGCTGCGTACATAAGTTGCGAGTCAACCAGAAAACTGCCCTAGCAGTTGGCAAATTGCTCCGGCAGTTTGTTGGTTCGCTCGCAATCTATTGATTGTCGAACCGTTTACCCGACAGCCAGTTTCGCCGTGGCGAGGCTGACATCAACCATCAATCAGGAGCCCGGAGCTGCGGCAACAACCGCATCCTCTATTGGCTGAATTCTGTCGACCTCAATTCGGCGAACGGATTTTTCCGCGCGCCAACTATCCGTGTGAAGGAGGTAAGGGCATGTCCCAACATGAGCTAACAAATCTGCTGAAGCTCACTCCTCTGACTGACCCTCCGCTCAATTACGCCCAGTTCCTCATGGAACTGAAAGACCACCTGGAACGTGCGGACACAGCTCCTGCACTGATCCTGCGTGCGATCAAGGCGCTGGGCGAGGAGAAAGTCGAGGATGAGCAGGACCCGGAGCGGCGTCAGTTTCTCGTGACGCTTAAGGACGTGGGTATCCCGTCCCTGCTCGCGTTCAAGCATGTGTGCGGTAGCCAGCGCTTCGCACTCAGCATGCTGAACTTTCTCGCCGCGGCCGCCGGCAACGGTGCGCAGCTCAAGAAGATGATGATCGTCGAAGGCGGCCCCGGTGCGGGCAAGGACTTCTTCGGCGACGGCATCGAGCGCGCGCTGGAACTCGGCGCCAAAGTCTACGCGGTGAAGGGCTGTCCGGACCACGAGAACCCCATCAACTTGCTGAAGCTGCTCGACGACAAGCAGCTCAAGCAGTTGTCGGAGGTGACCGGGCTCGGTTCCACCCTTTTCGATATCCTGGCGGTGGCCGGCGATCCTTGCCAGCACTGCTACACCAAGGTGAAGGGTACCCTCGAGGACCCCAAGAAGGAGCCTTCGCTCGAGTGCATCGAAGTGGAGGCCATTCACGTGTCGAAGCGCTCGGCCGGTGTTTCCGAATGGAAGCCCGGCGAGAACTGCTCGCTTATCGCGGCCCTGCGTCGCGGTAACCGTGGTTTCATCTCGCTGCCGGATGCGTTCATCAAGCGTGAACTCAAGCCGGGCGAAGCTGACGAGCGCCTGATCCTGCTCGACGCCACGCAGTATCGCCGCCTGCCGGCAGCCAGCGATGGTTGCGCGGATGCCGCCGCGTCTGCACCGCTGGACGCGTTCATCATGGCGACGACCAACGCCAAGGCGTTGTCGGAATTCCTCAATACGCTGCCGGACAAGGACGCGTTCACCGGTCGCTCGACGCTTCTCAAGTTCCCGTACAACCTCGTCCGCGTGGAAGAGGTGCGTGCGTACCTGCAGGAGATGTCGCGCTACAAGGTGACCGCCAAGTTCGACCCGCTCGCCTTGAAGATGATTGCGACTCTCGCCGTCATCAGCCGCTACGCGGTGCCCAAGGAGAACGAGCCCTTCGTCCATCCGGTCGATCGCCTGCGTCTTCTGCAGGGCGAGCAGATCCAGGTGAAGGCGCGCAGCGGCAACGAGTGGTCCGGTGTCTGGGCGACGGAAAGCGGCAGTCGCAGCAGCGGCTACGATGATCGCTTCGGCGGTTATGGCAGCAAGCCGGCGACGACGGCCAGCACCAACTACGGTCCGGAAGCCATGTCCATCCCGACCGACGTGCCTATCACGTCCGGTCTGATGTGGCGACTGATCGGCAAGGATGAGGGGCTGCAGGGTCTGGACATGCGCTTCATGCTCGGCTTGCTCAGCCAGATCAACGAGATCGGGCTGAAGTCGCGGCACAAGTGCGTCAGCGCTCTGGATGCCATCGCTCTCCTGCGCGCCGCCATCCAGAACAGCCTCAGCACCTCGAACCTGACGGATGCTCAGAAGGCTGTCCTGAAGCGCTGCCAGAAGTGGCTGGGCGGTGAAGTCACCACCAGCAATGACTGGCAGAAGAGCGCCAACGACCGCCCCGAAATCATCGAGGCGGAGTATCGCCGTCTGCTCAAGCAGCAGATTCTTCAGGTATTCTGCGCGGACTACGCTGCGCAGGCCCAGGGTCTCTACGACGCCTATCGCGCACACGCTTCGGCTTGGGCGCAGGGCGACAAGGAAGCTCGGGTGAAGGGCGTCGGCAAGGTGCCGGTCAACACCAGCATCCTCGACGACCTGGATCGCTACCGTCTGAACAAGCGGCCGACCGACTGGCTGACTGAAGACGAGAAGAAGTTCCGTGGCGCTCTCGAAACTCTCCTCGACGAGGCTCGCGAAAAGTTCATTCAGGACAACCTCCCGAAGAACGCCGGCGAGCTGAAGGAAGAGGAGCTGCGTGAGCAGCGTATCGAAATCATCAAGCGTTTTGTCGAGAGCTGGGAGACCATCCCGGAAATCGCGAACGCAATCCGCGCGAAGCTCGATGAAAAGGTCGGGAAGGCAGTCGAGAAGCTGCTGACCACCGAGGTCACGTCTGACCTCACCGACATCGAACAGGAACAGCTGGCGAAGGCCAAGCAGACCATGACCGACCTCGGTTACTGCGAAGCCCTTCAGAAGCCCGTTCTCGAATACGCGAAGCGTGTCAAAGTCTGGGCCTTCAAGGCCTAATTCCTCAGATAAGGAGTCTGCAAAATGAATACGACGAACCTGCAGTTCACCCGCGAGACGCATCCCCAGCTCTGGTTGCCGGAGGATCCGTTCCCGTACTCGTTCAACGGCCTGAAGAACACCCTGAAGGACTTCCTCAAGGTCGTGCGCGCGAACCCGGCTTACGTGGAGACCACGCATGCCGCGTTCTATCGTCTCAACATCCGCGAAGGTCTCGAGACCAGCCGCAGCGAAGCTCTGCTCCGCATGACCGGCAAGGAGATCCCCGGCTACAAGACCGCCGCCAAGTTCTACGGCGTGGAAGAGGCTGTTCACGAGATCGTGAACGGCTACGGCTTCCAGGCGGCACAGGGCGGTCGTACCCGTCGCAAGGCGCTCACCGTCACCGGTGCGCCCGGCGCCGGCAAGTCCGACCTGACCAACCACTTCCAGTACAACATCATGCGCAAGCGTGAGCCGATCCCGTTCCTGGGCGGCTCGGACATGTGGGCGAACCCGCTGGGCGCGCTCTACCTGATCAAGCTGGTCGCGCAGAAGAAGACGCAGCGCCGCAAGGACGCCACGCTGAAGGAGATCGAGCGCATCATCGATTCGCTCGACTTCACCGGCACCGCGGCTCTCGACTTCGAGTCGCCGGAAGTGCGCGCCATCCTGAAGAAGCACGACGTGTCGAGCGAGACGCCGACCAACGCCGAGCTGGCTCAGGTCCTCTACGCCAACGAGAAGGACTTCGTGGGCATCGTCTGCTTCGGTCTGGGCCTGCCCCAGCCGACGTTCGAAGCTCTCGTCATGCCGGATCCGAAGGCTCAGGACGTGGTTCTCGGCGAGTTCGCCGGCGCCGCGTTCGTCAACCGCGACGTGCTCGCCTCCTCCGAGGTGAAGACGGCGTCCGGCAAGCCGGCCTCCGAGGTCAAGGGCAAGAAGCGCGGCGATGCGAAGTACGGTCAGTACGACGCCGACTGCGCCGTCGAGCTGGCGGACTTCCCGCTGGACAACATGTTCATGTCCGAAGGTCAGGGCATGGTGGACGTTGCCGAAGTGCAGCCCATCAACTTCGACCTGAAGGTGTGGCGTGGTGACACCGACATCGCGTCGCTCGGTCTGTACGACGACCGCGACCCGCGTGGTGTCTCGCTCTCGGGCGTGTTCAACAAGGGCAAGTTCATCGTCCTGACGGAAGGCTTCCGCAACCCGGACGAGGCGTTCCGCATCCTGCTCGAGGGTCTGGAAGGTCAGCGCCTGTCGCTGCCCGAGCCGCTCTCCAACTTCCACCAGCAGGGTGTGGGTTGGGAGGGCATGATCCTCATCCACTCGAACGACGAGCAGTGGAACAAGTTCTGGTCGAACCCGGCGCACCGTGCGCACAACGACCGTCTGTTCTGGGTGTCGTTCAAGTACCCGCTCGAGCCGGAGCAGTCCGCTCTGGTCTCCGAGAAGCTGTACGCCTCCTCGCAGTTCGGCAAGCCGACGTCGCGTGGTGGTGTGCACCGTGAGCCGCTCATGAAGCAGTACATCGGTCAGTTCCGCGTGGCCACTCACATCGACTGGCCGAGCAAGGGCAACCTGCCCTTCAACGCGGTGCTCAAGGCGTACTCCGGCGAGGTCGTCCGCGACTCCGGCATGGGTACGGAACTCGAGCTGCGTGCCCTTCGCGAGAAGGCGCCGTGGACCGAGGGTCTCGAGGGCATGTCTCCCCGTGAGATGGACACCATCCTCGGTGAGCTGGCTTCGCAGGCGCGCAACGAGTTCGAGGCGGGCCACCGCTCGTCGCCGGGCTTCACCGTCGCCGAGCTGCGTGACCACATGATCGACAAGTTCCGCAAGGATCCGCGTCTCGATCAGAAGAAGAAGGAGCAGTGGATCAACTGGCTCCAGGGCCCCATGGAGAAGGCGCGTCGCATCGAGCTGAGCAAGGTCTACAAGGCCGCGTTCATCCCGAACTTCGCCGACTCCTGCCAGCAGTTCTTCCGCAAGTACCAGGACTACCTGAAGGCGATCAACCTCGGGTCGACCCGCAAGGGCTACTCTGGTTCGAGCTACATGAACCAGGCGGACATGGAGCGGTTCCTGCAGGAGATCGAGCGGGCTGACAGCCTGCAGATCAACTCCGCGCAGGCCGACAAGTTCCGTACCAACGTCCTGGTGGCCATCCGCGCGTACAACGAGGAGCACGGCACGTCCGAGCCCCCGTACACCGTGCACGACGGCCTGAAGCGCTGCATCGAGGCCTACGTGCTTCGTCAGGCGAAGGACTTCACCGGCGTGATCGGTATGTCCTCGCTGTCCGAGGACGAGAAGAAGCGTCTCGATGGCGCCAAGGCTCGTCTGATCAAGGAGCACGGGTACGACGAGTACACCGCCGAGAAGCTCCTGGTCGAAGTGGCGCTCACCCGCGACTTCCTCGTCGCCTAAACGTCGTGACCAAGTCTGACTTGGCGTGACGTAAGGGTCTAGCTTGAGGGACGGCAGGCACCGGATCTGGTGGCAACACCAGACACCGGACCTGCCGTTTCTCTTCTTTTCCATCAAATCATGACAAGCTCAGGCTCGTCCTGTGCCAAGTCCAAATGAGACTGGAGGTCAAATATGAACCGCGATGACATCAACAAGAGTCAGGACGGCGCAGAGGAGACTACCCCCGGCACGGGTGTGGGTAATCACGACGCGGCAGCCGAGAAGGCTCTCAGCGAGTGGGAGACCCAAATGCTGCGTGTACTCAACGGCGACGTTGACGTACCCGAGCGTACCCGTCCGTCGGTGGTCCTCCCGAGGCCGCCCTACTTCGACCGCACAATCACCGACCGCTGGCGCTTCATGGAACGCGCCAAGCCGAAGATCACCAAAGACGTTCTGAAGCAGATCATCCGCGGCAAGAGCGGTGTGTTCAACGAGACGTTCCGTGGCAAGTCCACGACGACGCTCGCGCACATCTTCCTCACGCACGCGATGTTCCGCGACTGCGAAGTCGCGCGCGGACTGAACGACATCGTCTATGTTCCGGCCAAGGTGCTCGACTCGGGCTTCCTGGCTGGCGGCGATATCGAGGTGCCGATCGGCGTCGACGAACCGAGCTGGTGGCCCGGTCGCGACAAGGCTGGTGGCGGTGGCAGTGGCAACGAGGCCGGCGAAGATGATGCCGACATCGTCTACATGCCCATTACCTATGAGGAGTTCCTGGAACTTCTGTCTCTCCTGTTCGATCTGCCGTTCCTGAAGCAGACCGACATGGACAAGATGCTGGTGCAGACCATCAAGATGCGTGGTCTGAAGCGCACCGGTCCGTCTGTCCGCATGGACAAGAAGGCGACCGCGATCGCGCGTCTGGAGCGTTTCCGGGCCACCCGCAACTCGCGTCCCGATGAATTCCCCGACCTCGATGCCGAGTCCAACCCGACCGTCGATCAGTTCCCCTTCCACAAGGTGGACCTGCGCTACAAGCGCATCGAAGAGCGCTGGGACCCGGACTCCAAGGCGGTCGTTTTCTTCGAGCTGGACACCTCCGGCTCGATGAGCGGCGAACCGCTGGCGATGGCCAAGTTCTACTTCTTGCTCAACCTGATCTGGCTGCGCACTAAGTACAACGAAGTCAAGGTCGTCTACATCGCCCACAACCACCGCGCCGAGCGCATCCGCAGCGAAGCCGACTTCTTCAAGACCGACGTCAACGGCGGCACCGGCTTCGCCTGTGCTCACGAGCTGGTCTGGGAGATCATGAACGTCGAGTTCCCGGGCGACGGTTGGAACAAGTACTGCTTGCACGCGACCGACGGTTTCGGCGAGCACGAAAGCCAGATCACCCCGTGGATCGAGAAGCTGGTACGAGGCGGCTTCAACTATTTCGGCTATCTCGAAGTCGACCTCGGTTGGGGTGGCTTCGGTGGCTGGGAGACGTCCGGCATGAAGGCCGTCAAGCAGACCGCTCCCGACGTCCGTGAGCACTGCGGCTGGTCCCGTGTTGCATCCCTCGATGAAATCCCCGAGGCCATGAAGCAAATCATGACCAAGGATAAGACCGCCTAACTGAAGGAGGATTTGATATGAAAAGCAAGTCAAACTCCACCCATACCTGGGCGGAGATTCTGTCGAATGATCCGAAGCAGGCGCAGCTCGTCCGCAACCTGAACATCATGGTTCCGCGGATCGAGGCAGCAGGCAAGCGCTTCGGCGCCAAGCCGTGCCGCGCCCTCTTCACCATCAAGTCCGATCAGCAGGTGCTGGATGACCTCGTCTACCCGCTGGGCGTGCCGGTCTCTCGGCCCGCCTGGTGGTATGGCAAGGCGGTTCAGCAGTCGCGCAGCAAGGGTCAGGGCGGTCACGTCTTCGAATTCGCGACCGTCTCCAACCCTGCGCACGTCGTGCTCGGCGAGACCAACGACCTGATGATGCACATCCTGGTGATCATCCACGCGTGGATGGGTCACGTGCACATGTTCACGAACAACATCTGGCACGACGAGACCGAGCGCGAAACCGCGCTGCAGCGTTTCGCCCAGGCCGAGTCGTTCGTGCAGCGTCTGGTCAACGACGAGAAGACGTTCGGGTGGGAGTGGTACGAGTTCTTCTCGGACGCCGCTCACGCTCTGGAAAACCACTCCGGCGAGCTGCCCTCCAACAAGGAGCGCGAGTCGGATGTGGAAGCGCGTGCTGCTCTGCGTCAGCGTCTCGATGACCTGAAGCACCAGCACACTCTGGCGAAGACGGACCCGGATCGGGCAACCATCGAAGCGGACATCCGCGACATCGCCAAGACGCTGTCCTGCCACCCGCTCAGCCCCACCACCGACCTGCTCGGATTCCTGGCGTCGGAAGACAATCCGCACGCCCTCCTTCCGGAAGTGAAGGAGATTCTCGATATCACCCGGTACGAGAATCGCTACTCGACTCAGGTGATCGGCCGTACGAAGACCATCCACGAGGGTGTCTCGCACTGGTTCGACGCCGAGCTGCCGCTGCAGCCCGAGCTGGACCTCATCCGGCTGGGAGTCGATCGCATCTTCGACGCCGCCAAGTACGACACCATGCACGATGCGTGGCCGATCTACTGGTACTCCGACCCCTACGCTCTCGGTCAGGAGCTGATCTATTACGTGGACTCCAAGCACAGTCGCAAGATTGGCAAGGAGATCATCAAGGTTCGGCGCCTCAAGCTCCTCACGGAGGAGGACGTGGCGAAGGGCGGCAAGTACATGGAAGCGGTGCCGGATCACGTCGATGCCGAAGGCAAGACCGTGGTTCGCTACGAAGAGCGCGACATCAAAGAGGAAGGCCGCATCGCCGGCGACCTCGTCGAGCTCGACGAGTTCAAGGAAGTGGAAGTGGACGTCTGGGACCGCACTGAGTTCTGGAGCGTTCTGAACACGTTCGATGACAATCGGCTGTTCACCACCTACCTGACCGAAGAGTTCTTCGAGAAGCTGCACAAGAAGGCGCTCGGCTGGGTCAAGAAGTCGATCACTTCCATCAACCGTACCCTGCGCGAAGTGCGTTGGGACCCGAACCTGATCTTCGACGGCGACCGCTTCCCGCAGACGCTGCAGGAGATGTTCCAGGTCATCCAGATCTGGATGAACCAGCTGCAGATGTCGAGCTGGATCGGTCAGTGGTTCGGCTACGGCGCGGCGCCTTTCCCGGTGTCGCAGGTTGTCCTGTGGCAGATGCTGCAGATCGTCCAAACCGTCGCCTCGTACGACGCCGACAAGAATGAGTTCAAGCGTCACATGCTGCTCCGTACGGGGCTCTTGGCGCTGCCGAACATCAAGCTGGTCGACACGGGTCGTGAGAACAAGACTCCATACTGGACGCTCCGTCATGAGTTCGACTCCGACTTCGGTCCTCTGAAGCAGAGTCACGCGCGGCAGACGCTGCGCTACTTCTGGCGGTTCTCCGGTCCGGTGCGCATGCTCACGATGGAAATCCTGACGAATGCTTAC